>NZ_JBHTJA010000014.1:0-106320 GCF_042675525.1 Actinomadura sediminis | reverse complement strand
CGCCGCGGCCCTGCGCCGCACGCTGCTGCTGCGGGACGCGCTCGGCCTGCCGCGCCCGGCGGGCGCGCCGGGCCGGGTCGCGAGCGTGAGCGGGCTGCGGCACGGACGGTACGTCGGGGAGGTCCCGGCCGTCCGGTACCTCGCGGAGGTGCTGGCCGAGGCGGCCGGGTCCGGCCCCGCCTACGACACCCCGCACCCGCTCGGCCGCGTCGACCTCCCCGTCCCGAACTACCTGCGGTTCGGCGCCCTCGGCGGCGAGGCGCTGCGGGCGTCCCGTCCGTGGACGCCGGAGTACGAGCGCGCGCGGGCCCGGGACCTGCTGGGCGCGCTGGGCGACACGCCGTGGGGCGACGGCAGCGGCCGGTGGCGCCGCCTGTGGTTCCAGGCGAAGGCCACGCAGGACCCGGTCGGGCAGATCTGGCGGACCCCGAACGGGGCGATGGTGATCCTGTCCTTCCAGAACCACCCGCACAAGGACTCGGTGGCGATCGAGTACTCCCCCGACGCGTCCTTCCGCGACTTCGTCTTCCCCGGCTGGACGAACAAGTACGAGCCGCGGCCGCAGGGCTGGGGCGGCGCCGACCGCGTCGCCCGGTTCCTGCGGCTGCTGGACGAGCGCGGCCCGGCCCCCTACGACGTGCGGTCGGTCCGCCGGCTGGCCGACGCGACCGGCCTGCGCCTCCACACGGCGGCGTCCGCGGCCTACGGGTTCCCGTACACGCTCGGCCGGGAGGACGAGTCGTCGCGGCTGCCGGCCGAGGTCGCCGCGCTCTACCGCGACCCGGAGACGGGCGAACTCGCGAAGCACGAGTCGTGGCAGCTCGACGACGCGCTGCGCGAGGTCCTGATGCCGGACGAGCCCGAGGACCTGTGGCTCGACGGCCTCGCCGTCGACCGCGCCGCCGAGTGGTGGGACCGCGAGGGCCGCCACCAGGACTGGCCCCGCGCCGCCTGACCCCGTCCGGCCGTCCCGGCTTCGCCGAACGCCCGTGAGCGCGTTGTGCGCTCGCGGGCGTTTTGCGTGGTGGCGGCGGGGTGAGAGGTGCGTGCGCGGGAGACGATTCCGTGGCTGAGACCCTTGATGAGACTCGAGTCTCATGCTAGAACGTGTTCTAGATCTTCGACCGAGCAAGCGCTCAGTCAGAGTCCCGTGCGGCGCGACGCGGGGCCGGCTCTTCACGAAGGGACGACCGTGACGCAACAGGACGTGGCCCTCGCCTCCACCGGCCGGGAGATAGACGTCATCGATCCCGGCGTGTACGAGCGGGGCGGCATCCCGCACGAGCAGTTCAAGTGGCTGCGCGAGAACGATCCGGTGCACTGGCACGCCGACCCGAACGACGGCGTCCCCGGGTTCTGGGCGATCACCCGCCACGAGGACGTCGTGCGCGCGTCCCGCCGTCCCGACCTGCTGTCCTCGCAGACCCGGACGGCGATGTTCGAGGAGTTCACCGACGACGACATCGCCCTGTACGGGCAGATCATGCTGTTCCAGGACCCGCCGGACCACACGAAGCTGCGCAGCATGGTCAACAAGGGGTTCACGCCCCGGATGATCGGCAGGCTCGAACAGCACATCCGCGACATCTGCAACAAGCTGATCGACGAGGCGGCGCCGCTCGGCGAGTGCGACTTCGTCGAGCACTTCGCGGCGCCGCTGCCGCTCTACACGATCTGCGAGCTGCTGGGCGCGCCGCTGGACCAGCGGCAGCAGATCTTCCACTGGTCGAACCAGCTCGTGGCGTTCAACGACCCCGAGTTCATCGGCGACCGGTCCGAGTCGCAGATGTACGCGGCCGAGTTCGCCGGATGGGCGGGCGAGCTGGCGCGGGAGCGGGCGGCCGCGCCGCGGGACGACATCGCGACGAAGCTGCTGACGCCGGACGAGAACGGCGAGCGGATCAGCGAGGACCAGTTCGCGATGTTCGTGATCATGCTGTCGATCGCCGGGAACGAGACGACCCGGACGGCGACGGCGGGCGGGATGCAGGCGTTCTTCGAACGTCCGGAGCTGTGGGAGCGGCTGCGCGCGGACCGGAGCCTGCTGCCGACGGCCGTCGAGGAGATCGTCCGCTGGGTGAGCCCGATCAACCAGTTCCGCCGGACGGCGACGGCGGACATCGAGATGGGCGGCAAGACGATCAAGGCCGGGGACAAGGTGGTGCTGTTCTACAGCTCCGCCAACATGGACGAGACGGTCTTCGACGACCCGTTCACGTTCGACATCGCCCGCGACCCCAACCCGCACATCGGCTTCGGCGGCGGCGGCCCCCACTTCTGCCTGGGCACCCACCTCGCCCGGATGAACCTGAAGATCGTGTTCGACACGATCCTGGACCGGATGCCCGACATCCGGCCCGCCGGCGAGCCCCGTCGGCTGCGCTCCAACTTCGTCAACGGCCTGAAGGAGCTGCCGGTCCGGTTCACGCCGTCGGCTCCGAGCGCCTGATCCCACCCCGATCCGCCCATGTGACCTGGAGGCGCGACGATGACGGTCACCCCCGACATCGACCTGGTCGACCCGGGCTCGTACGAGCACGGCGGCATCCCGCACGAGCAGCTCGCGTGGTTGCGCGAGCACGATCCCGTCCACCGGCACAAGGGCGACCCGGAGCGGGGCGGCCCGCCGTTCTGGGCGGTGACGCGGCACGCGGACGTCGTCCACGTGTCGCGCCACCCCGAGGTGTTCTCCTCCTACGAGCGGCTCGCGCTGTTCGAGGAGCCGGACGAGGAGCACCTGGCCCTGCAGCGGCTCATGATGCTCAACCAGGACCCGCCGGACCACTCGCGCAAGCGGAGCATCGTGAACCGCGGGTTCACGCCGCGCGCGATCGGCGCCCTGGAGGAGCACATCCGCGACATCTGCCGGCGGCTCGTCGCGGAGACGGTGGAGCGCGGCGACGAGGCGGAGTTCGTCCGCGACCTGGCGGCGCCGCTGCCGCTCTACGTGATCTGCGAGCTGCTCGGCGCCCCGCCGGAGGACCGCGAGAAGATCTTCCACTGGTCGAACACGCTGATCGGCGCGGACGATGCCGATTTCCAGCGCGGCCCGGAGGAAGGGGAGCGGGCGGCGACGGAGCTGTACGCGTACGCGGCGGAGCTGGCGGCGGAGCGGCGGCAGAATCCGCGCGACGACATCGTCACGAGGCTGCTGCAGCCGGACGCGGACGGGGAGGTACTGGACGGCGACGAGTTCGAGCTGTTCGTGATGCTGCTGTCGGTCGCGGGCAACGAGACGACCCGCAACGCCGCGTCCGGCGGGATGCTCGCGCTGCTGGAGCATCCCGAGCAGTGGGCGCGCCTGCGGGACGACCCGTCGCTCGTCCGGACGGCCGCGGACGAGATCGTCCGGTGGGTGACGCCCGTCAACCTGTTCAAGCGGACGGCCGTGCGCGACGTCGAGCTCGGCGGGAAGCAGATCGCGGCGGGCGACAAGGTCGTGGTGTTCTACGCGTCCGCGAACCGGGACGAGGCCGTCTTCGACGACCCGTTCCGGTTCGACGTCGGCCGCGACCCCAACCCGCACCTCGGCTTCGGCGGAGGCGGCCCCCACTTCTGCCTCGGCGCTCACCTCGCCCGACTCGAGCTGAGTGTGCTCTTCGAAACACTCTTGGACGCTATGCCCAATATCGAACTCAGCGGTAACGTACGGAGGCTAAGGTCTAGTTTCATCAACGGCATAAAGGAGATGCCGGTGCGTGTGCGACCGGTGTCCCGGGACTGACGGGAGTGGTGCGTGGGCAGGGGCTGGCGTGGGTGAGGCAGACGAGCCGGGCGGTCCACTGCGGGTGGCCCTGCTCTCGTACCGGAGCAAGCCGCATTGCGGGGGGCAGGGCGTCTACCTGCGGCATCTCAGCAGGGAGCTGGTCGATCTCGGGCACACCGTGGAGGTGTTCTCCGGGCAGCCCTACCCCGAACTGGACCGCGACGAGATCGAGCTGACCAAGCTCCCGAGCCTGGACCTGTACCGGGACGAGGACCCGTTCCGCACCCCGGCCCTCGGCGAGTTCCGCGACTGGGTGGACGTCCTGGAGTTCGCGCACATGCGCACGGGCGGGTTCCCGGAGCCGCTGACGTTCAGCATCCGCGCGCTGCGGGAGCTGCGGCGCCGCCGCCGCGACTTCGACGTCGTGCACGACAACCAGGTGCTCGGCGTCGGCAACCTCGGCATCCCCAAGCTGGGGCTGCCGCTGGTCACCAGCATCCACCACCCGATCAGCGTGGACCGGCGGATCGAGCTCGAGGCGGCGCAGGGCGTCCGGCAGAAGTTCGGCAAGCGCCGCTGGTACGGGTTCGTGACCATGCAGTCGCAGGTGTCGCGGCGGATCGGGCCCGTCCTGACCGTGTCGGAGTCGTCGAAGGTCGACATCGTCAAGGACTTCAAGGTCGACCCGCGCGACATCGAGATCCTGCCGCTGGGCGTCGACACCCGCGTCTTCCATCCGCGCGGCGAGCGCGTCCCCGGCCGGATCGTGGCCATGGCCAGCGCGGACGCGCCGATCAAGGGCGTGGACGTGCTGCTGCGGGCGGTCGCCAAGCTCGCCACCGAGCGGGACGTGCACGTCGTCGTCGTGAGCCGCCCCCAGAAGGACGGCCCGACCGCGAAGCTCGTCCGCGACCTCGCGCTCGGCGACCGCGTCCAGTTCGTCAGCGGCATCAGCGACGGCGAGCTGGGCGAACTGCTCGCCTCCGCGGAGATCGCGGTCGTCCCGTCCCGGTACGAGGGTTTCTCGCTGCCCGCGGTCGAGCACATGGCGTCCGGCACGCCGCTGGTCGCGTCCCGCGCCGGGGCGCTGCCCGAGGTGGTCGGGGACGCGGCCGTCCTCGTCGAGCCGGGCGACGTCGAGGAGCTCGCCGCCACCCTGCGCGGCCTGCACGACTCGGCGGACGAGCGCGCGCGCGTCGGCGCGTCCGGTCTGGCACGCGTCCAGGAGCGCTTCGCGTGGCCCGCCGTCGCGCAGGCCACCGTGCGGCACTACCGGGAGGCCGTCGCCCAGCAGAACTACCTGCGGCTGGCCCGGCGCGGCTGAAGACCCCACCCCGAACAGCAAGGCCCGTGGGAACGCCCGCCGGGCGTTCCCCGTATGGAAGGAGCACGACCCTGCTGACCGTGGATTTCCAGCGGTTCCGCGTCGCACCCGGAGACCGCATCCTGGACATGGGCTGCGGAGCGGGACGGCACGCGTTCGAGCTGTACCGCAGGGGCGCGCACGTCGTGGCCTTCGACCAGGACGCCGACGAGCTCGCCGGCGTCGAGAAGATGTTCGGCGCGATGCGGCTCGCGGGCGAGGTCCCCGAGGACGCCGCCGCCGAGACCGTCCGGGGCGACGCGCTGGAGCTGCCGTTCCCCGACGACCACTTCGACGCGATCATCGCCTCCGAGGTGCTCGAGCACATCCCCGACGACATGCGGGCGATGCGCGAGCTGCTGCGCGTCCTGCGGCCCGGCGGGCGGCTCGCCGCGACCGTCCCGTCCTGGCTGCCGGAGCGGGTCTGCTGGGCCCTGTCGGAGGACTACCACACCGCCCCCGGCGGGCACGTGCGGATCTACACCCGCGCCGAGCTGGAGGCCAAGCTGAAGTCGACCGGGTTCACGGTCGGCGGGCACCACCACGCGCACGGCCTGCACGCGCCCTACTGGTGGATCAAGTGCGCGGTCGGCGTGGAGAACGACGGCAACCCGCTCGCGAAGGCGTACCACCGGCTCCTGGTGTGGGACATCATGAAGCGGCCCCTCGCGACCCGGGTCGCCGAGGCGGTCCTGAACCCGGTGATCGGCAAGAGCGTCGTGGTGTACGGCACCAAGCCCGTCAAGACCGGCACGTCCGAGACCCCGGCGGAGGAGACCGCCGATGCGGTCTGACATCCCCGCGGTCCCCGGAGTCCTGACCCGCGGCGACGTCCTGGAGACCGCCCGCAGCATCGCCCGCCAGCAGGAACCGTCCGGCGCGATCCCCTGGTTCGCGCCGATCGACGGCATCGCCGGGCACGTGGACGCCTGGAACCACGTCGAGGCGGCGATGGCGCTCACCGTCGCCGGGATGGGCGACGCGGCCCGCCGCGCCTACGCGTGGCTCGCCGGCGTCCAGCGCGCGGACGGGTCGTGGCCCGCCAAGTGGGTGCTGGGCGAGGTCACCGAGCCCGGCGGCGAGTCCAACCAGGCCGCCTACGTCGCGGTCGGCGTGTGGCACGAGCTGCTGATGACCGGCGACGAGGACTTCGCCCGCGCCATGTGGCCGACGGTGCGCCGCGCGATCGACTTCGTCCTCGGCCTGCAGACCCGCCGCGGCGAGATCATCTGGATGCGGGGCGAGGACGGCCGCGCGTCCGACCACGCCCTCCTCACCGGGTGCTCGTCGATCTACCAGTCGCTGCGCTGCGCCGTGGCGCTCGCCGAGCGGCTCGGCGAGCCGCAGCCCGAGTGGGAGCTCGCCGCCGACCAGCTCGGCCACGTCGTCGCCGCGCACCCCGAGGCGTTCGCCGACAAGAGCCGCTGGTCGATGGACTGGTACTACCCCGTCCTCGGCGGCCCGGTCCGCGGCGAGGACGCCGCGCGGCGGCTGGCCGGGCGGTGGGACGTCTTCGTCGTGCCGGGCCTCGGCTGCCGGTGCGTGTCCGACCAGCCGTGGGTGACGGCCGCCGAGAGCTGCGAGCTGGTGCTGGCCCTCGACGCGTCCGGGGACCGCGACCGCGCCCTCGACCTGTTCGCGACGATCCAGCACCTCCGCCACGAGGACGGCTCGTACTGGACGGGCTGGCAGTTCGAGAACCGGCGGCACTTCCCCGGGGACCGGTCCACCTACACGGCGGCCGCCGTGGTCCTCGCCGCGGACGCGCTGGACGGCTCGTCCCCCGGCGCCCGCATCTTCAAGGAGATCGCCGGGCGGCCGCTGGGGCCGTCCGAGGCGTCCGACCCGGCGGCGTGCGGCTGCGCCCTCGTGCCCGTCGCCGACCGGGTCCGCACGCGCCGCTGAGACGCCGCGGGGACGTACCGGACGCCCGTCCGGTACGTCCCCGCGCGCTCAGGCCTCGGCGAGCGGGTCCGCGTCTGAAACGCGTTCCAGTACGCGCAGCGACCCTTCGACCCGGCGCTCCTCGAACGCGCCGCTGCGCAGGGCGCGCAGGTACAGGCGGTACGGCGCCTGCCCGCCGTCCGCGGGGTCGGGGAACACGTCGTGGATCACCAGCGCGCCGCCCACGGCCACGTGCGGCGCCCATCCCTCGTAGTCGGCCCGCGCGTGCTCCTCGGCGTGCCCGCCGTCGATGAACAGCATCGCCAGCGGGGTGCGCCAGAACGCCGACACGGTGCGGGACTGCCCGACGATCGCCACGACGTGGTCCTCGAGCTCCGCCGCGCCGATCGTCTTGCGGAACGTCGGCAGGGTGTCCATCCGCCCCGTGCTCGGATCGACCAGGGACGGGTCGTGGTGCTCCCAGCCCGCCTGGTTCTCCTCCGAGCCGTGGTGGTGGTCGACGGTCACCGCGACCGTCCCCGCCGCCCGGGCGGCGGCGCCCAGGTAGATCGCCGACTTGCCGCAGTACGTGCCGACCTCCAGCAACGGGCCGGCCGCCGCGAGCCGCGCCCCGTACGCCAGGGCCGTCTCGTACAGGGCCGCCCCCTCGGCGTCGGGCATGAAGCCCTTGGCCGCGCGCGCCGCCCGCAGCAGCGCCGCGGGCATCTCGGTCGTCCCCGGGCCGGTGGACGCCTCGGTGTGAGTCATTCGCTCTCCTCCGCCGGGCACTTTATCCGACATGCCCCACCCCCGCACCGGTCCGCCGCCCTCCCTTGCCGATCCAGACTGGAACGTGTTCTACTTTTGTTCGAGCGCACCTCTCCGAACCATGTTCGGTAGGTTGGCCGCCGAGGACGGCCCGGGGTCGCGCGCGTCCCGCGCGTACGCTCCGGCCATCGAACGCTCACCGGGATCCCGCGAACGGAGAAGGCGATGAGAGTAGGAGTCGACCCGCTGGTGTGCGAGGCGAACGGCGTGTGCGTCGGGCTCGCCCCCGAGGTCTTCGACCTCGGCGACGACGACGAGCTCGAGATCCTGCTGCCGGACGTGCCCGAGAGCGAGGCCGACCGCGTGCGGCACGCGGTCCGGTCGTGCCCGAAGGCCGCGCTCACGCTCGAGGAGTAGCCGGCGCGCGGCCCCGCCCGCCGGGCGTCTCCCGTGCCGCCGCAGGCGGATTCGGACGGATTTCGCGGCGCGGTTGGTCACCGGAACCCGGCGCGTGTCATCCTTCTCCGTGTTCGGCGCGGACCACGAGACGATCATGGAGTTCGGGGTGGCCTACACGGGTGGATCGGGGCGGCCGCGCCGCCCCCGCGCGGTCCGGGCGTTCGGCGGGATCCCCCGGCTGGCGGCCGCGGCGATCCTCGCCGTCCCGCTCGGGTTCGCCCCGTCCGTCGCGCACGCCGCGCCGCGTCCCGCCCGCATCCACGACGTCCAGGGCGCCGCGCACGTCTCGCCGCTCAACGGCGCCGCGGTCGCCGGCGTCCCCGGCGTCGTGACGGCGGTCACCGGCACCGGCTTCTGGATGCAGGACCCCAAGCCCGACCGGCGCGCCGCGACGTCCGAGGGGATCTTCGTCTTCACCCGCACGGCGCCGACCGTCGCACCCGGCGCGGCCGTCCGGGTGGACGGCCGGGTCGGCGAGTTCCGGCCGGGCGGCGCGGAGTCCGGGGGCCTCACCCGGACGGAGATCGGCGCGACGAAGGTCGCCGTCACCGGGCGCGCGGACGTCCCGCCCCCGGTCCTGCTCGGGCCGAAGGGGGTCGCCGCGCCGACGAGCGTCGTCAAGAGCGGGCACGGGAACGTCGAGCGCGGCGGGACGTTCGATCCCGGCCGCAACGGCCTCGACTTCTACGAGGCGCTCGAGGGCATGCGGGTGCGGCTGCAGGACGCCGTGGCGGTGGGCCCCACCCGCTTCGGCGAGCTGCCGGTCCTGCCGGCGGGCGGCGCGGGCGCCGGGACGCGCACCGGACGCGGCGGCATCCTGCAGCGCGACGGCGACGCCAACCCCGAGCGGATCATCCTCGACGACGCGCTCGCCCCGCTGCCGGCGATGAACGTCGGCGACCGGCTGCCCGGCGACAGCGTCGGCGTCGTCGACTACTCGCTCGGCCACTTCAAGGTGCTGCCGGCCGCGACCCCGCGCCGCGCCGCCGGGGGGCTGCCGCGCGAGGCGACCCGCCCGCAGCGGCCCGGCGAGATGGCCATCGCCACCATCGGCCTCGGCGGCCTCAGCCCGAACACGCCCCGCGACCGGTTCCGCGCCGTCGCCGACGACATCGTCACGGGCCTCGCCTCCCCCGACCTGATCGCGGTCGACGACCTCCAGGACAACAGCGGCGCCGCGAACGACGGGACGGTCGCCGCCGACCAGACCGTCGCCGAGCTGATCACCGCGATCAGCGCCGCGGGCGGCCCCGCCTACGAGTGGCGCTCGGTCGAGCCCGAGGACAACGCCGACGGCGGAGGCAAGGGGAGCAACCCCCGCGTCGGGTTCCTGTTCCGCACCGACCGCGGCCTCGCGTTCGTCGACCGTCCCGCCGAGACCGGGACGTTCCCGGACGAGACGCCCGCGGCGGAACCGGATCCCGCGGTGACCGCCGTCCGGGCCGTCGCCCAGGGCCGGGCGGCCGGGCTCTCCCGCAGCCCGGGCCGCATCGCGCCCACGAACGCCGTGTGGGCGGGCACCCGCAAGCCGCTCGCGGGCGAGGTCACCTGGCAGGGCGAGCGGATCATCGTCGTGACCGGCGAGTGGTACCCGAGCACCGCCGACGACGAGCCGCTGTTCGGCCGGAACCAACCGCCGCAGCAGCCGACCCGCTGGCGCCGCGACGCCCAGGCGAAGGTGGTGGCCGGGTTCGTCCGGTCGGTGCAGAAGGTCGACCGGAACGCCAACGTCGTCGTCGCGGCCCGGCTCAACGACACCCCGGAGTCGCTGCCGGTGCGGGCGCTGGCGGAGACGGGCCTGACCGACCTGCCCGCCGGGCTGCCGCCGAAGGACCGCTACACCGCCGTGACGAACGGCAACGCGCAGGCGCTCGACCACATCCTGCTGAGCGAGTCCCTGAAGCGGCGCAAGCACGAGTACGACATCGTGCACCGCACCGCCGAGTTCGCCGACCGGCCGGGAGAGCACGACCCCACCGTCGTCCGGATCGACATGACGAAGAACGGAGCGCCGCGGGGGTCGGGGCCCGCCCGCTGAATTTGGGACGCACCAGAAAATCGTCAACGGACGTCCCGGCAGCCGTCCGGAGTTATCCCCGGACCGGCGGGGGCAACGGTGGATCGTCAGATTCCTCCGGGAGGAGACGACCCCCATGGCCTACCGTTACCGCCGCACCCACATCGGGCTCGTCGGCATCGTTTACCTCGTCATCGGCCTGTTCGTGGCGTGGGACCGCGGCTACATCACCCCCGATCTGCTCGGCAAGGTGCTCAGCGCCGTGCTCGCCGTGCTCCTGTGGTTCCTGGTGCTGCTCGGCGTCGACCTGACCATCGACGCCTAGGTTCCCCGCGGGGACACATGCACCTCGCCGCCCCGGCCATAGACCCCAAATCGGCATAGAGGTTACGTTCCGGGCATGACTCAGAAGAACTGCAGTTGCGGACACGGCGGCGGATGCTCATGCCCGAAGGGCTGCTCCTGCGGCTGTAACGGCTGATCGAGCGGCGCCGTCATGCCGCCGGGGACCCTCCGGGGACGTCCGCGCGCCACAGCAGCGGCGTCACCGCCGCGCCGTCGTCGCTGCTCCCGGTGCCCAGCACGCCGCCGCCGAACGGCGCGAGCGCGGTGAGCCTCCGGTCCGCCGGGCCGCCGAGCCCCGGCACGGGCACCCGGCGCCACCCGCCGCCGTCCGGGGACGCGAACACGACGCCGTCCAGGCGCTTCGTGACGCCCGCGACGACGAACCCGTCCGGCGTCGCGGTGACCGCGGTGGGCGACACGGCCCCGATGTCCCGCGGCGTCCACGTCGCGCCGCCGTCCGCCGACACCAGCGGCGGAACGCCCGGCCCCACCGCGACGACCGCGCCGCCGGCCGCGGCGACGCCCGTCAGCGGCCCGTTCAGCCCGGAAGGCAGCCGCACCGGCCGCCACGCCGCCCCGTCCGCGGACGTCCACACGGCCGGCGCCTTCGCGCGCGCACCGACCGCCACGTACCCGTTCGCGGTCGCCGCCACATCCGCCGCGGCGCCGTCGAGGCGGGCACCCCGCCACCGCTCGAGATCGGACGAAATCCACGCCGCGCCCTCCCCGACCGCGACGTACCCGGCCGGTCCCGCCGCGACCGCCGCCGGAACCCCCGCCGGGAACCCGGCCCGCCGCCACGTCACGCCGTCGGACGACCGCAGCGCGAGCGCCGCCTCGCCCGTCCGGCCCACGGCCAGCCAGCCGCGCGCACCGTGCGCGACGTCCGTCAGCCTCCCCGGGAGCGCCGGAACCTTCGCGCGGGCCCACGCGGCGCCGTCCGGCGAACTCCACACCGCCGCGTTCCCGTTGCCCCCGCCGACCGCGACCGCCCGGCCGCCCGCCGCGGCGACCGCGTCCACCGCGCGCTGCTCCCGCACCGCGCCCGGCACCTTCCCGAGATCGACGCCGGACAGGTACGCGTCGCCGTCGAGTCGCCCTGCGATCGCGAGCCGGCCGCCGTCCACGACCGTCAGGCCGGCGACCTCCGCGCGGCCGACCGTCCCGTCCCCCCGCCACCGGCGCCCGTCGCCGCTCCGCACGACCTCCCGCCGCTTCCCCCGCACCACCGCGACGAGCCCCGCCCGCGACCCGCCGAACGCCTCGACGCCCCGGTGCCCGGCGACGCCGAACTTCCCGATCGCGCTCCACCGCGCGCCGTCCGTCGAACCGAACACGATCGCGAACCGCTTCTTCCCGTCCTTCGCGTCCCGCACGGTGTAGAAGCCGCCCGGCCCCGCCACCAGCCCCTTCGTCGCCCCATAGGACCCGTGGGACTGCCGCACATGGACGGGATTCCACGTCCGGCCCCCGTCCGCCGAACGCCACAGGCCCTGCGCCGCGACCGTCCGCTCGACCTTCCGGCGGCCCTTCCGCTGCACGACCTTCTTCGGGTACGTGCCCTGCGTCACGAGCACACCCCCCGACGCCGCCACCCCGTACAGGCCGATGATCCCCCGGATGCCGTCGACCCGCCGCCACGCGCGCCCGTCGGCCGAACTCCACACGACGCCCCGTCCGTCCGCCGCCCCCACGGCAACGAACCCCGCGGACGTCCGCACCAGGTCGTTCACCTCGTCGGACGCACGGAACCCGGGCCCGAGCGCGCGGCGCGTCCACGCCCGCCCGTCCTCGCTCGTCCACGCCACCCGGCCGCCGTCCGCCGCCAGGCCCAGCGCCGCCCAGCGGCCCGCGCCGCCCGCGACCAGGCGCGGCCGGTCCCCGCGCGCCGGCACCGTCCCGGACTCCGTCCGCGCCGTGCCCGCCGACCACGTCCGTCCCCCGTCGGCCGACACCACGAACTCGGCGCCGCCGCCGTCCGCGCCGCCCACCGCGCCGACCGTCCCGCCCGCCGGCTCGATCGCCGCGGCCTCCTGCACCAGCCCGTCGTCCGCCGCCGCCGGGTCGAGCGCGAACTGCGCGTCCGCCGCCACGGGCCCCGGGACGGACGGCCGCGCGGGCCGGTCGTCCCCGCGCCCCGCGACGACCACCGCGCCGCCCGCGACCAGCGCGACGGCCACCGCGACCGCGCCTCCCGCGAGCACCCGCCGCGCCCGGCGCGGCCCCCGCGACCGAGCGGCCCGCACGTCACCGGCCGCCCCACCCCCGCCCGCCACGCCTCCGGCCTCCCCGGGCGCCGACTCGGAGGACGCCGCCTCCCCATGCGCGAGCTCGGTGGACGCGGACCCGGCGGACGCGGACCCGGCGGACGCGGACCCGGCGGACGCGGACTTGGCGGACGCGGACTTGGACGACGCGGACTTCGGAGACCCGGACTTGGTCGACCCGGTTTGGGCCGACGCGGGCTCCGTCGACGCAGACTTGGTCGACGCGGACCCGGCGGACGCGGGCTCGGTCGACGCGGGCTCGGTCGACGCGGACTTGGACGACGCGGACTTGGACGACGCGGACTTCGGAGACCCGGAGTTGGTCGACGCGGGTTTGGCGGACGCGGGCTTGGTCGGCGCAGGCTTGGCGGACGTGGACCCGGCGGACGTGGACTTCGGGGACGCTGGCTCGGCGGGCGCGAGAGCGGCGGCGCGCGGTTCGTCGGCCTTCGTCCGCTTGGCCGCCATCGCGACGACCCCCGGACCGGCGGACGTTGCGGCACGCCGCGTCCCGCCCGCCGTGGCCGGCGTCCGTGGCATGCCTGACGCACCACCCGATCGGGGCTTCGCGGGACGAACCTCTACGTCCGCTTCCGCGGCCATCGTCTCGGCACCCGCATCCGGCCCGGCGGAAACCCCCGAGGAGGCGGCACCGCCCTCGCGCCCGGCCTTCACGACCGGTTCGGGCGCACCCGCAACGCCCGCACCCGACGCGGAACCCGCCGCCGCAGCCCCGTCCACCTCGACGGCTCCCGCGACGCCCGCCTCTGCGACGAGACCGTGCGCCTCGCCCCCGCTCGTCCATCCCTCGGACCTCGCGGCCGGGTCGTCGGAGCGGGCCTCGCCCTGCTGCGGGCTCCTCGCCGTCACACGCGCTCCTTTTCGGGCCATTGGTGATGGCACACCATCAAACCGCGCCACATGGCGGCCTGTTCGGACATTGAGGTGAACGGCGGCCGATCGGGCCGCGTGAGGGTTCTATCACCTTTCACGGGCAACAGCCGAAATATGCCGAAGAGTCCACCCGAAAGGACTCACCGTAACCGCCGGAAGCATTCGCGAATGGACATACGCCGCCGGCGAATCCGTAGTCGCCCGAGCGCACCCTGCAAGGCCGGGCCGCCGGGCATCCGCCCATCAGCCGAGCCCTAACGAGCCGACGCCCCGATGGACGGTCGATCCCGGCCGGGCGGGGGCGGAGGGGTCAGGCGATCGCGGGTTCGCGGGTCCCGCGCGCCTCGATGCTGCCCTTGTACGCGATCCCCCGCACGCGGACGATCGGGGCTCCGGCGGACGGGGCGCCGTGCACGTCCGTGGAGACGCCCATGCCGGAGACCTCGACGCGGACGGTCGCCGGGACGACGATCTCGACGGCCGACTTGTACGCGACCACGCGGAGGGTCGTGACGGGTTCGGTGAGTTCGGCGACGCGCAGGTCGAGCAGGGCGCGGCCCTTGTAGACGACGGACGTGAACGTGTCGGGGACGCGCCAGCGGCCGGCGCGCGTGACGGTGTCCTTGTACGCCACCTGGAGGCGGCCGGCGGGCTCGCCCGGGAGCGGGCGGTGCCCGGGGAGGTCGGCCGACACGCGGCCGAGGTCGTCGTGGGTGCGCGCGGCGAGGGTCAGGTCGATGCGCTCGTCCAGTTCCGTCTCGGTGAGCCGGCCTTCGGCGTAGGCGGTGTGGAGCCGGACGAGGACCTCGTCGCGGTCGCGGTCGGAGGCGCGGAGGGGCTGGTGCTCGACGCTCATCGCATCTCTCCTTCGAGAAGACGAGATGTATCTTAACCCGGGCGACCTCTGATCATCGAGACATATCGCCAAATCCGGCCACCCCGCCGCGTGATCATGCTCTGCGGACGTCCGCCGCGCTAGGTTTCGGACATGCACGTAGCCGCCACGGGGAGGACGCTCGGCCGCGCGCACGGCCCTTACACGCTGTACGACCTGGACGCGCTGCCCGAGGACGGGCGGCGTTACGAGCTCGCCGACGGATGGCTGACCGAGCTGCCGGGCGACGTCTGGCACGACCACGCCGCCGAGCGGCTGAAGGAGATCCTCAAGGACGCGGCGCGGCAGGCCGACGCGGACGTCCATGTGGCGGGGGCGCCGCAGGACGTGACGACCGGCGCGGGCGTCCGCAAACCGGACGTGTTCGCGGTCGCGAGGGACGTGGCGCGGCTGGCTCTCGAACGCCGCACCCGCACGTACTACGGCCCCGACCTGATCTTCGTTGCGGAGGTCGTGACGCCGCGCACCGGCAACGAGCAGACGGACCGGGTCCGCAAGGTCGAGGAGTACGCGGCGACGGGGATCCCGCACTACTGGCTCGTCGATCTGGAGCCGCGCCCGGCGGTGACGCTGCTGGAGCTCGCGGACGGACGGTACGAGATCGTCCGCCGGGTCCGGGCCGGGGAGGCGGTCGAGGTGGCGCGCCCGTTCCCGATCGCGTTCGATCCGGCCCGGCTGTCGGAGATGGAATGATCGCCCCGTCGAGGGAACGAGGGGACGATGAGCGAGAAGATGCGAGCGGTCCGGCAGGACGTGACGGGCGGGCCGGACGTGCTGAAGCTGGTGGAGGTCGACCGGCCGGTGCCGGGCCCCACGGAGGTCCTGGTCAGGGTGCACGCGGCCGGGCTGAACCCGACCGACTGGAAGCACCGGGCCGGTAAGGGGTTCCTCGGGGACCCGCCGTTCACGCTGGGCTGGGACGTGTCGGGCGTGGTCGAGGCGGTCGGCGTCGGGGTGACGATCCACAAGCCGGGCGACGAGGTGTTCGGGATGCTGCGGTACCCGTTCGGGGTCGGCTCGCACGCCGACTACGTGACGGCGCCGTCGCGGACGTTCGTCCGCAAGCCGGAGGGCATCGACCACGTGCAGGCGGGCGCGCTGCCGCTGGCGGCGCTGACCGCGTGGCAGTCGCTCGTCGACACCGCCGGGGTCCGGGAGGGACGGCGGGTCCTGGTGCACGCGGCGGCCGGCGGGGTCGGGCACCTGGCCGTGCAGATCGCGAAGGCGCGCGGGGCGGAGGTGCTCGGGACGGCCGGCACGGGCAAGCAGGGGTTCCTGCGCCGGATCGGGGTGGACGAGCCGATCGATTACACGGCGGTGGACTTCGCCGACGTCGCGAAGGACGTCGACGTGGTGCTCGACCCGATCGGCGGCGAGTACGGGACGCGGTCGCTGCGCGTGCTGCGGCCCGGCGGCGTCCTGGTGTCGCTGCTGCGCAACGCGGAAGAGGGCTTCGCGGACGCGGCCGAGGAGGCGGGGGTGCGCTGGGAGCGGCTCCTCGTCGAACCGGACCACCACGCGCTGCGGCAGATCGCGGCGCTGGCGGAGGCCGGGAGGCTGCACGCCGAGATCGAGGAGGTGTTCCCGCTGGAGGAGGCGGCGCGCGCGCACGAGCGGGGCGAGACGGGTCACGTCACCGGCAAGCTCGTCCTGACCATGGTGGACTGACCCGTGCTGCTCCTGACGACGTTGGACGGCTGGCGCGCGCAGCCGGGGCCACGGTTCGTCCTGTCCGAGGCGGGGGGTGTGTGGGCGCCCGATGAGGAACAGGACGCCCTGGCAGTCGCCGACGACGTGTTCCCGGACGGCCAGGTCCTCGCGATCACCCTCGATCCGGCGCCCGGGATTCGGCCGCGGCAGGCCGTGATCGACCGGACGGCCGCCACGCGCGTCCGGTACCTGCGGCGCGGCCCGGACGGGCGGCACGCGGCGGTGCTCGACCGTCCCGCGACCGCCGGGGCGCTCGACCTGCTGCCGCACCCGGAAGGCGGCTGGTACCGGGAGACGTGGCGCTCGGACGTCCGGTTCGTCCCGGACGGGTATCCGGGCGAGCGGGCGAGCGCGACCGGCATCTACTTCCTGCTGCCGCCCGGCGAGGAGTCGATGTGGCATGTGGTGCGGTCCGCCGAGATGTGGCTGTGGCATCGCGGCGGACCGCTGAACCTCGTGCTGGGCGGCACCGGCGAGGGTCCGCGGGAAGACGAGACGATCGTCGTCGGCGGGGACGTCGCGAACGGGCAGGCCCCGCAGGCGGTCGTCCCCGCCGGGACGTGGCAGGCGGCGCGGCCGGCGGGGCCGGAGGAGGTCCTCGTCAGCTGCGTGGTCTCCCCCGGCTTCGACTTCGCCGACTTCCGCGCCTGACCGTCCTCCCCGCCTGACCGTCCTCCCCGCCTGACCGTCCTCCCTGCCTGATCGTCCCCCGTGCCTAGTCGTCCTTCGCGAAGGCGCTGTCGAACGACGCCGTCGGCGGTTCCATCGCGTTGAGGGCGCGGACGAACTCGAGCGCCTCGGGCGCGCCCTGCAGGCGGTCCATGCCCGCGTCCTCCCACTCGATCGAGACGGGGCCGTCGTAGCCGATGGCGTTGAGGGCGCGGAACACGTCCTCCCACGGGACGTCGCCGCGGCCGGTGGAGATGAAGTCCCAGCCGCGCCGCAGGTCGCCCCACGGCAGGTGCGACGACAGCCGCCCGCGGCGGCCGTCGCCGGTGCGGACCTTGGTGTCCTTGCAGTCGACGTGGTAGATCCGGTCGCGGAAGTCGAACAGGAACCCCACGACGTCGAGTTCCTGCCACACGAAGTGCGACGGGTCGAAGTTGAGCCCGAACGCGGGCCGGTGGCCGATCGCCTCGAGCGTCCGGACGGTCGAGTGGTAGTCGTAGGCGATCTCGCTCGGGTGGACCTCGTGCGCGAACCGGACGCCGACCTCGTCGAAGACGTCCAGGATCGGGTTCCACCGGTCGGCGAAGTCGGCGAAGCCCCGCTCGATCATCGCCTCGGGGGTGGGCGGGAACATCGCGACGGTGTGCCAGATGGACGAGCCGGTGAACCCGACGACGGTGTCGACGCCGAGTCTCGCGGCGGCCCGCGCGGTGTCCTTGATCTCCTCGGCGGCCCGCGTCCGGATCCCCTCGGCCTCCCCGTCGCCCCAGATCCGCTCGGGCAGGATCGCCCGGTGGCGCTCGTCGGGGATGTCGCAGACGGCCTGCCCGACCAGGTGGTTGGAGATCGCCCACACCTTCAGCCCGTGCTCGGCGAGCGTCTCCAGCCTGCGGGGGATGTAGGAGTCGTCGGCGAGGGCCCTGTCGACCTCGAAGTGGTCGCCCCAGCAGGCGATCTCCAGGCCCTCGTAACCCCAGCCGGACGCCAGCCGGCAGACCTCCTCGAACGGCAGGTCCGCCCACTGGCCGGTGAACAGGGTGATCGGTCGTGCCGCTTTCTCCGGCATGTCACACGTTCCCTTCGACGGTGCTCCAGCCGCCGCCCTCGGCGGCGCTGCGCTCGACGGCCGCCAGCACCCGCTGCACCCGCAGCCCGTCGGCGAACGAGGGGCTGGGGTCGGTGCCCTCGGCGATCGCGGTGAGCAGATCGGCCATCTGGTGGGTGAAGGTGTGCTCGTAACCGAGCATGTGACCGGGCGGCCACCACCGCCCGGCGTAGGGGTGCGCGTCCTCGGTCACCACGATCCGCCGGAACCCGGCGGTCGCCGCGTCCTCGGTCGCGTCGTGGAACCACAGCTCGTTCAGCGACTCCAGGTCGAACGACAGGGCGCCGGCGGAGCCGCTCACCTCGATCCGCAGCGCGTTCTTGCGGCCCGCGGCCACCCGCGTCGCCTCGAACGTCGCGATCGCCCCGCCGTCGGTGCGTCCGAGGAACAGCGCGGCGTCGTCCACGGTGACCGGGGCCGTCCCGCCGCCGGGCAGGGGACGCTCGTGGGTGAAGGTCTCGGTCAGCGCGGTGACGCCGGTCAGGAGCTGCCCGGTGACGAACTGGGCGGTGTCGATGATGTGCGCGCCGATGTCGCCCAGCGCGCCCGACCCGGCCCTGTCACGGTCCAACCGCCAGGTGTGCGGGGACGCGGGGTCGGTCAGCCAATCCTGCAGGTACTGCGCGCGGACCTGCCGGACGGTCCCGATGCGCCCCTCGGCCACCAGCCGCCGGGCCAGCGTCACCGCGGGGACGCGCCGGTAGTTGAACCCCACCATCGAGCGGATCCCCCGCGCGCGGGCCCGCTCGGCGGCCGCGACCATCGTCTCGGCCTCGGCGACCGTGTTGGCCAGCGGCTTCTCGCACAGCACGTGCTTGCCCGCGTCCAGCGCGGCGACCGCGATCTCGGCGTGGCTGTCGCCCGGCGTGCACACGTCGACGAGCTGGACGTCGTCGCGGCGCAGCAACTCCTTCCAGTCGGTCTCGGCCGACGCCCACCCCAGCGCGCGCGCCGCGGCGCCGGTGCGGGCGGCGTCACGGCCGGCCAGGGCGGTCATCACGGGGGTCAGCGGCGGATCGAAGAACGGCCCGACGCTGCGCCACGCCTGGGAGTGGGCGCGCCCCATGAACGCATGCCCGACCATCCCGACTCCGACGGTCGTCATTTACTGCTCACCTCTCTGTATCGCCCGGGACGCGCCCGCCGGGTCTCGGCGGGCGCGTCCCGGGACGGCTCGGACGGGTTCGGGACGCGGGCGGGGCCGCCTACGACTCGAAGCCGAGCGGCAGGTACGTGTCGACGTTCGCCTTCGTGATCGTCTCGGACGCCAGCGTGATCGACTGCGGGACCTGCAGCTCGACGAGGTCGGCCATGCCCTTGCCCTGCGCGATCAGCCGCGCCAGCTTGACCGCCGAACCCGCCATCGTCGGCGGGTAGGTGACGGTCGCCTCCAGCACCCCGCCCTTCTTGATCTCCCGCATGGCGTTGGCGGAACCGGCGCCGCCGACCATGAAGAACTCGTTCCGTCCGGACTGCGTGATCGCGGCGAGGACGCCGACGCCCTGGTCGTCGTCGTGGTTCCACAGCGCGTCGATCTTCTTGTGGGCCGACAGCAGGTTGCTGGTGACCTCGTTGCCGGACTCCACGGTGAACTCCGCGGCCTGCTTGTCGGTGACCGAGAACCCGTAGGTCTTCAGCGTGTCCTCGAAGCCCTTGCTGCGCTCCTGGGTGAGCGGCAGCGTCGCGATGCCCTGCACCTCGACGATCACCGGGTTCGAGACGCCCTCGTCCTTCAGCTTCTTGCCGATGTAGTGGCCCGCGGACACGCCCATGCCGTAGTTGTCGCCGCCGAGCCACGTCCGGTAGGACAGCTTGTCGGGGAAGACCCGGTCCAGGTTGATCACCGGGATGCCGGCGTCCATCGCCTTGCGGGCGACCTGGTTCAGCTGCTCGCCGTCGTTCGGCAGGATCACCAGCGCGTTCACCTTCGCCTGGATCAGCGACTCGACGGCGGAGATCTGCTGGTTGATGTCGTTGGTCGGCTCGACCGGCTTCCAGTTCACGTCGGTGTACTGCTTGGCCTGCGCCTCGGCGTCCTTGGCGATCGCCGCCATCCAGCCGTGGTCGGCGGCCGGGGCGGAGAACCCGATCGTGACCTTCTTGCCGGGCTTGTCGTTGTCGCCGGCCAGCGTGCCGCCCCGCGCGGCGGTGCCGCCGTCGTCCGGCTCGGCGTTGCTGGTGCAGGCCGCGGCGAGGCCGCCGGCGGCGACGACGGCGCCGCCGAACAGGACGCCTCTGCGGCTGGGACGGGACGGGCTGCTCTGATCGCGCATGTCGTGCTCCTGATCGGGGGGTGGGGGTACGCGGGACCGAGGCGGGGGACGTCAGGTGGGCGAACGGAGCGCCCGGCGCTGCAGCAGCACGGCGACCACGATGATCGCGCCCTTCGCGATGAGCTGGTCGCTGGTCTGCAGGCCGTTGAGGATGAACAGGTTCGTGATGAGCGTGAACACCAGCACGCCGAGGATCGAGCCGATGACCGTGCCGCGCCCGCCGGTCAGCAGCGTCCCGCCGATGATCACGGCGGCGATGGCGTCCAGCTCGTACAGGTCGCCGTGCGTGCTCGACCCGGTCGTCGTCCGGGCCATGATGATGATCGCCGCGACGCCGCAGCAGAACCCGGACAGCGCGTACAGCAGCAGCGTGTGGCGGCGGACGTCGATGCCCGCGAGCCGCGCCGCCTCCGGGTTGCCGCCGACCGCGAACGTCCGGCGGCCGAACGTGGTGCGGTTGAGCAGCACCCAGCCGGCGACGCCCACGGCCAGGAAGATGTAGACGACCAGCGGCAGCCCGAGCACCTTCGTCGTGGACAGCTCCACGATCGCGTTGTTCTCCTGCTGCACCAGCTGGGTCCTGCGGTCCGACAGCCGCTGCGCCAGACCGCGCGCGGCGACGAGCATCGCGAGCGTCGCGATGAACGGGACCAGCCGCCCGTAGGAGATCAGCAGCCCGCTGACGACGCCCGCGCCGGTCCCGACGAGGATCGCGCACATCGCCATGACCCACGGCCCGTACGACTGCGTCGCGACGGTCGTCGCCCACACCGACGCCAGCGCCATCACCGACCCGACCGACAGGTCGATGCCGCCGCCGATGATCACGAAGGTCTGGCCGACGGTGATCACGCCGATGGTGGCGGCGAGCACCAGGATGCCGACCGTGTTCCCGGTGGTGAGGAAGTTGTCCGGCTGCGTGATCCCCCCGACGGCGCACAGCAGCAGCAGCGCCAGGACGAGCCCGAGGTGCCGGGTGTCGTCCAGCGGCGGGCGCCGCCACCACGGGACGGCCGCCGCCCCGGCGCCGGGTCCCTCCTTGCTCACCGAGACGCGCGCCTCGCCGCGCTCGTCCACGCCCGCGTCGCTCACAGCGCGCTCCCTTCCATGATCATGTTGAGTACGGCGGCCTCGTCGAGGTCGCGGGCGTCGCCGGTGTGCACGACCCGTCCCTCGCGGACGACCAGGACCCGGTCGGCCAGCCCCAGCACCTCGGGCACCTCGCTGGACACCAGCAGCACCGCGATGCCGCGCCCGGCCAGCTCCCGGATCACCGCGTACAGCTCCGCGCGCGCACCGACGTCGACCCCGCGGGTGGGCTCGTCCAGGATCAGCAGCCGCAGGGTGTCGGACCCCAGCAGCCAGCGGGCCAGCACGACCTTCTGCTGGTTGCCGCCCGACAGGGTCACCACGGGCCGTCTCGGGTCGGGCGGGCGGATGTCGAGCGACGCGATCTGGCGGCGCACGTCGTCCAGCTCGCGCCGCCGGTCGAACCAGCCGAGCCGCGAGTACCGCCCGAGCCCGGCGACGGTCACGTTCGCCGCGACGGTCTCGTTCGGCAGCAGCGCCTGGCTCTTGCGCTCCTCCGGCGCCATGCCCATGCCGCGCCGGACGGCCGCGCCCGTGTCGCCCGGCCGCACCCGGCGCCCGTCCACGAGGACCCGGCCCTTCGCGGGACGCCGCATCCCGTAGATCGTCTCGAGGATCTCGGAGCGCCCCGCCCCGACGAGCCCCGCGAGGCCGACGATCTCGCCGGCCCGCACCGTCAGCGACACGTCCGCGAAGGCCCCCGGGACGGTCAGGTCCTCGACGCGCAGCACCTCCGGCCCGTCGGGCGCCTCCGGGCGCTCGGGGAAGACGTACTCGACGTCCCGTCCGGTCATCAGCGACACGACCCTGTCGGTCGACGTCGTCTTCGCCGGGAGCCCGTTCGCGACCGACCGTCCGTCCTTCAGCACGGTGACCCGGTCGCCGATCTCGCGGATCTCCTCCAGCCGGTGCGAGATGTACACGACCGCGACGCCCGCGGCCGTCAGCTCGCGGATGATGCGGAACAGGTTGCCGACCTCGTCGTGCGCGAGCGCCGCCGACGGCTCGTCCATCACGATCAGCTTCGCCTCGTGGGACAGCGCCCGCGCCATGCTGACGACCTGCTTGCCCGCCGCCGGCAGGCGACCGGCCTCCCGCCGCGGCGGGATCTCGCCGTGCCCGAGCCGCCCCAGCAGCTCGCGCGCCGCCCGCTCGGCGTCGCCCCGCCGGGTGAACCCGAACGACGCCTTCTCGTGGCCGAGGAAGATGTTGTCGGCGACCGACAGGCCGTCCACCAGATCCAGTTCCTGGTAGATGGTGGCGATTCCGGCGCGCATGGCCGCCGTGGGCCCGGCGAGCCGCACCGTCCGCCCGGCGAGGACGATCTCGCCCTCGTCCGGCTGGTGCGCGCCCGCGAGGACCTTGATCAACGTGGACTTGCCGGCGCCGTTCTGCCCGAGCAGGCAGTGCACCTCGCCCGGGAGGACGTCGAGGTCGACGCCGTCCAGGGCGCGGACGCCGGGGAACTGCTTGACGATGCCGCGCATCCGCAGCAGGGGTTCGCCCATCGGGACTCCTAGGCGGTGGAGAAGACGTGGTCGCTGATGAGCCGGGCGCCGCCGACCACGCCGGCGGCGCCGGCGAGCTCGGACAGCACGATGGGCAGGTTGCCGGTGGCGAGCGGCGCCGACCGGCGGTAGACGACGCTGCGGATCTCGGCCAGCAGCGTGTGGCCGAGCCCCGCGACGCCGCCCGCGATGATCACGAGTCCGGGGTTGAAGAAGCTGACGAGCCCGGCGAGCACCTGGCCGACGTGGCGCCCGCCCTCGCGGATGATCCGCACCGACGCGGCGTCGCCCGCCGCCGCCGCGATCGACACGTGCTCGCCCGTCAGCTCGCCGTGCGTCTCCAGCAGCGCCGCGAGATGGGCGGACTCGCCCGAGGCCGCGGCCGCCGCCGCGTCCCGCGCCAGCGCCGCGCCCCCGAAGTACGCCTCGAGGCATCCCGCGTTGCCGCACGCGCACACCGGCCCGTCGTCGTCGACACGGATGTGCCCGATGTCGCCGGCGCTGCCCGAGACGCCCCGGTAGATGGAGCCGTCCACCACGATGCCGCAGCCGATGCCCGTCCCGATCTTGACGAGCAGGAAGTCGTCCACCGACCGCGCCACCCCGGACGTCAGCTCGCCGAGCGCCATCAGGTTCACGTCGTTGTCCACGAGCACCGGGCAGCCGAGCTCCTGCCCGATCGCGTCCCGCACCGGGAACCGGTCCCAGCCGGGCATGATCGGCGGCACGACCGGCATGCCGTCGCGGAAGCTGACCGGCCCCGGGACGCCGATGCCCGTGCCGTGCACCTGGCCGTCGATCAGCCCCTGGTCCCGGAGCTTGCCGAGCAGGTCGAGCGCCCGTTCCAGGACGACCGTCGCCCCCTGCCGCACGTCGCACGGCTCGTTGACGTGCCCGAGCACCTCGAGCTCCCCGTCGGTGACCGCGACGTCGATCGACGTCGCGCCGATGTCGAACGCGACGAACCGCAGCCGCGGCGACAGCCGCACGATCCCCGACCGCCGCCCGCCCCGCGACGCCGCCAGGCCCGCCCCCTCGACGAGCCCGAGCTCGACGAGCCGGTCCAGCTCGACCGCGAGCTTGGACCGCGACAGCTTGACGACGTCGCCCAGCTCGGCCCGCGAACGCGGCCCCTCGTCGCGCAGCAGCCGCAGCAGACGCGCTTGGTGCACGTTCTGCGGACGAGCGGTCATGCGCATCTCGCCGTCCCTCCGGGTCCACGCGGCACCGGACTCGCGGACCCCGGCCCCCGAACGGGCCGGCCGCGCCGGTCGTGCCGAGAACGTAACCGGCTTTCGCCGCGTTGAGAAGACCTTTTCGCGAGATCGTTCAGACTTTTTCCACTCAGAGGACAAAGTAGCCGTCACGCCCGCGACCGCGCGGGACCGAACGGCGGCCGCGCGACAGACTGCGCACGGTGACGGTCGATAGCCGCCGGGCGCCGTGAGGGCGCGGTGGTCGTGCCGGGGGCGGGCGCGGTGGCGCTGGGAGGGGCGACGAAACGCATGGCGGCGCGCGGCGTCAGCCGCATACTCGCCAGGCCGACGCCCATTAGGCGCCGCAGGGCCGCGGCGGTGGAGCCGGGCGTCGTGCGGCGATACGGGAACGAGCCACGGGCCATGACGGACGTCCGTCATCGGCCGCGTGCGCAACGGCACGAGGGCCGCCGTGAGGGCGCGGTGGTCTTGCCGGGGGCGGGCGCGGTGGTACGGGGAGGGGCGGCGAAACGCACGGCGGCGCGCGGCGTCGGCCGGGCGCGCGGCGGCTCGATGGCCGCGAGGGGGTGAACGCATGGCGGCGGCGGCCTCGGTGGAGGGCCCTTCGGGCCCGGAGCCGAGGCCGCCGCCGCGAGCCGCCTACCGTGGGACGAACGGGCCCCGCGGGACCGTCGCCGCGCGGGCTAGTACGCGCCCGCCCGCTGGGTGCTCATGGTCCGCATGATGTGCTCGACGAGCGTGATGAGGACGCGCTTGGCGTCCTCGCGGTCCCGGACGTCGCAGGAGATCACCGGGACGTCCGGCGGCAGGTCGAGGGCGTCGCGGATCTGCTCCGGCGAGTGGTGCCCCGTGCCGTCGAAACGGTTGACGCCGATGATGAACGGGACGCCGCGCCGCTCGAAGTAGTCCACGGACGCGAAGCAGTCGGCCAGCCGGCGGGTGTCGACCAGCACGACCGCGCCGAGGGCGCCCTTGGCCAGTTCGTCCCACATGAACCAGAACCGGTCCTGGCCGGGGGTGCCGAACACGAAGAGCACCAGGCCGTTCGGCAGCGTGATGCGGCCGAAGTCCATCGCGACGGTCGTCGTCGTCTTCTCGGCGACGGCGCTGGTGTCGTCGATCCCGATGCTCTTCTCGGTCAGGGACTCCTCGGTGCGCAGCGGCCGGATCTCGCTGACGGCGCTCACCAGGGTGGTCTTGCCGACGCCGAAACCACCGGCGACCAGGATCTTGACGGTCAGCGCGGAATCGCCCGCCGAGGCGACCGCGTCAGAGCGCACGGATTCCATCGATCACTTCCTTGAGTACGCGCTCGCTGGGGAACTGCGCCACCGGCGCGGGGCGTCGAACCTCGATCAGCGAGTGGTCGAGCAGGTCGCCGAGCAGGACCCGGACGACTCCGAGGGGAAGTTCCAGATCCGACGCTATCTCGACAACCGACAACGGGGTGCGGCAAAGCTCCAAGATCATGTCATGTTCCGGCTCCGGCGCCCACCCGGACGCGGGGCCGCGGGCGTCCTCCTGATCGTCCGCGGGGCGGGGTGCGGTGACGATCAGGGCGACCATGTCGAACTGGTCGGCGTCGTCGTGGTACGTCCGTCCGCCGGTGAGCGCGTACGGGCGGACGACGGGCCCGGCCGCGTCGTCGTACCAGCCCGCCCCCTCCGAGCGTTCCATGTCAGCCGCCGCCCGGCTCTGCCGCGGCGACGCGGGGGTCGGCCGACAGGTGCTGCCCGACGCGGGTCACGAGCATCGCCATCTCGTAGGCGATGATCCCGAGGTCGGCGTCGGCGTCGGCGAGCACGGCCAGGCACGCGCCGCGCCCGGCGGCGGTGACGAACAGGAAGGACGACTCCATCTCCACGATCGTCTGCCGGACCGGGCCGCCGCCGAACGACTCGCCGGCGCCGCGCGCGAGGCTCTGGAAGCTCGCCGCGACGGCCGACAGGTGGTCCGACTCCTCCTCGGCCAGCCCGCGCGACGCGGCCATGCGCAGGCCGTCGCTGGACAGCACCACGGCGTTCTGCACGGGCGCGACGCGGTCGACGAGGCTGTCGAGCAGCCAGTTGAGGCCGCCGCCTGCGGGCTCCGCGCCGGAGTGCTGGGCTTCTGTCATGGGGTGTCGTCCTCCTGGTCGCCTCGGTTCTGCGAAGTCTGTTCGCCGGCCGACTCGTCCCGGCCGCGCTGCCAGCCCTGCTGCATGGCCGACATCATCGACCGCAGCGCCTCGGGCGTGCGTCCGTCCGGCGGGACGTCGCCGGGGACGGGCGCGGACAGCGGCACGTCCGGCGGCGGTGCGGCGTGCCTGCCGACGGACGGCGGCGCGGACCACGCGGGCGCGGGGGACGGCTCGTCCCGCGGCGCGGCGGGTTCGGGCGGGGTCCGGCCCTGGGCGGCGAGGTGGGCGTCGACCCTTTCCTTGAGCTGCGGCGCGAGATGCGTCTGCCGCCTGCGCTTGGGCAGTTCGCCGTCCTTCGGCGGCGGATCCGGTTCCGGCCGCGCGGGTTCCGGCGCGGGTTCCGGACGGGCGGGCTCGGGTTCGGGCACCGGCGCGGGCTCCTGCCGGACGGGCTCCGCCTCGGCGACGAGCCGGACGACGCCGCCCGTGTCCTCCGCGGAGTGCGCGCCGGGGGCCGGCACCGCCGCCGCGGCCGGCTGCTGGACCGCGGGCATCGGCCCGCTGCTCCTGCGCGCGAGCCGTTCCTGCTCGGCGGGCTCCACCAGTAGGGAGCCGGGGATGAGGGCGATCGCGGTCGTGCCGCCGTACGGGGACGGGCGCAGCGTGACCCGGACGTCGTGCCGTGCGGCGAGCCGCGCGACGACGAACAGGCCGAGCTGGGCGCTGTCGGTGGGGTCGAACTCGGGCGGGTCGGCCAGCCGGGCGTTGGCGGCGCGGAGGGCCTCCTCGGTCATCCCGAGGCCGCGGTCCTCGACCTCGATCGCGAACCCGTTGGCGACGGGGTGCCCGCTGACCCGCACCGGCGACTGCGGCGGCGAGAACGTGGTGGCGTTCTCGACGACCTCGGCCAGCAGGTGGACGACGTCCGCGACGGCCGAGCCGAGCAGCGCGACGCGCGGCAGCGGCTGCACCCGGACCCGCGGGTAGTCCTCCACCTCGGCGACCGCGCCGCGCACGACGTCCACGAGCGGGACGGGACGGCGCCAGCCGCGGCCCGCGGTCTTGCCCGCGAGGATCACCAGGCCCTCGGCGTGCCGGCGCATGCGGGTGGCGAGGTGGTCGAGGCGGAACAGGTCGGACAGTTCGGCCGGGTCCTCGGTGCGGCGCTCCATCGTGTCCAGGAGGCCGAGCTGCCGGTGCAGCAGCGCCTGGTTGCGGCGCGCGAGGTTCACGAACACCTCGCTGATGCCGCGCCGCGCCGCGATCTCGCCCTCGGCGGCGACGATCACGGCCTCGTGGGCGCGGTCGAACGACTCGGCGATCTGCCGGACCTCGTTGATGCGGAAGTGCTCGTCGCGGAGCGCGCGGGCCTCCGCGGGGCGGCCCGCGCGGATCTGCTCGGCGAGCTTCGGCAGCCGCCGCTGCGTGAACTCGACGACGGTGTCGGCGAGGGTCCGGCACTCGCGGACCAGCCGCCGGGAGACGCGGGCGGCGACGAACACCGACAGCGCGACCGCGAGGAGCCCGAGCCCGGCGGCGGCGCCGAGCCGCACGAACACGTCCGTGGCGATGCCGCGGGCCCGCCCGGTGAGGTCGTCGAGGACCCGGTTCTCGAGCCGGAACAGGCCCGCGTTGGCCGCGTCGGCGGCGGCCCGCCACTCGGCGGGGTCGACGGGCGGCGCGGCCCGCCCGGCCGCCGCGTTCCCGGCGCCCGCCGCGTTCCCGCCCGTGCGGGTCGTCCGGGCCTCGCCGTGGACGACGCGGTCCTCCAGCGCGCGGAACCGGCGCAGCTCCGCGGAGCCGGCGAACCGCTCGTACTGCTTCCGCCCGCTTTCCGGGAGGTTCTTGACGTTGTCCTCGTACAGGTACCGCTGCGCCCCGACGAGCTGCGCGAACTCGCCGCGCTCGGTGGCGCTGACGCGCCCGTCGGCGAGCGCCGCGGTCAGCAGCGCGTCCTCCCGGGCGAGGAACTCGCGGGCGCGGCCCATCAGCACGAGCGTCTGCGCGTCGGCGGTGATCTCGCCGTTGCCGGGGGTCGTGGCGGTGTAGACGGCGAACCCCGCGTCGATGAGGGAGGTGTAGTCCCGCAGGACGGTCGCGCGGTCGTCGGTCGCCTGGTCGACGCCCGCGCGGATCGAGTCCAGCGTCCGCAGCTCGCTCACCAGGGCGTCCCACCGGCTGACCACCTGGGGCAGCAGGTCCTCGCGCAGCCCCTCGTCCCGGGCGCCCGCGGCGACGGACGCGGCGGCCCGGTCGGTGGCGAGCCGCTGGTCGCGCAGCTCCGGCCCGCCGTCGCCGATCGAGGTCATCGACAGCCGCCGCTCCTTCTGCAGCGCGTCGATGAGCCGCTGCGTGGGATGCACCGCCTTGTCCTGGAACGCCCGCGCCTGCAGGAGCTGGTTCGCGTCACCGTAGGTCACGGCGGTCAGGAACGCCCACAGCGACGCGACGGCCAGCAGCGGCGCGAGGACCAGCAGCGTGATCCGCGCCCGGATGGAGGAGAAACGCGAGGTCGTCACGGTCGACAGCCCCTGCTCACGGGTTCGGGTCTCGGCACTCGGGGGTGGAACATGCGGGGGGAAACCTCCCGATGCGTCGTGTACGGGGGTCTGCGGAGCCTACTACGTCACGGGTTCGGGGTGATCGGCGACCGAGCGTCATCGGGCGGGCGACGGCGCACCGTCACGGAGCGTTCCCGACGATGAAGAAAACCGGTTATTTCCCCCGCAACCCGGTACTACGCGTCTGTCTCCCCTCCCTCACGACCGGGTCACAGATACCGCCTCATCAAGGCCGGGACGCCGACAGGCGCGGCGCGGGACGTTACGATGCCCGCCGTGAGTCCCGAAAGCCAGGCATCCGAGGCACTTCCGTCGCGACGCCGCCGCACTCCCCGCGGCGGCCGCCATCGCGGCGACGAGTCCTTCCTGCTGCCCCCCGGATCCCCCGCGCTGGTCCTGGCCGTTCCCGGCGCCCGGCGCCCCGGCACGGAGATCGCGGACGAGCTCGCCCGGCTCGTCGAGATCGAGCACACCGGCCAGCGCGCCCACGTCGGGCACCTGGAGGGGAACGAGGCGTCCCTGCACGGGGTCCTCGCCGGGCTGCCGCGGCAGGAAGGGGAGCCGGCGGCGGTGGTGGTCCCGCTGTCCACCGGCCCCGATCCGGCGCTGGACGCCGCCGTCCGCGCGGCCGTCGCGAACGCGCCGGTGCCGGCCGTCGCCGCGGAGCCGCTGGGCCCGCACCCGCTGATCGCCGAGGCGCTGCACGACCGGCTCGCGGACGCCGGCCTCGCGCGCGCCGACCGGATCCGGATGATGACGATGGTGACGGCCGCGTCCGGGTTCGTCGTCGCCACGCCGGGCGGCGCGGACGCCGTGCGGCAGGCCGAGGTGACCGGCGTGCTGCTGGCGTCCCGGCTGGCCGCCCCGGTGTTCACGGCGTCGCTCGCCGACGAGGCCGCGGTGAAGGCCGTCGCGGAGCAGCTGCGCGCGACCGGTGCCGCGTCGGTGGCGATCGCGCCGCACCTGATCGGCATCGAGCCGGAGACGGCGTTCGTCCCGGCGGCCGGCGAGGCCATCGGGGCCGGGTACGCGGCGCCGCTGGGCGCCCACCCGGCGCTGGCGCGCCTCGCCGCGCTCCGCTACGTCGAGGCGCTCGCCACGGCCCTCGCCGACTGACGCGGCGCACGGGGCCGCGGCGGGCCCGGACACGAACGGCGCGAGGGCCGCGGCGGGACGACGTCCCGCCGCGGCCCTCGCGGCCTGTCAGCGGTTCCTGAACTCGGGGCGGCGCTTCTGCAGCGTCGCGGCCATCCCCTCGGCGAGGTCCTCGCTGAAGAACGCGAGGGTCTGCACGCCCGTCTCCGCCGCGAGCTGGCGCCGCAGGCCGGGGGCGTCCAGCGCCATGTTGAGCAGTTCCTTCGTGCGCCGCAGCCCGTACGGCGACTTGGTGAGCAGCTCGTCCGCGAGCGCGTGCGCGCCCGCGACGTCGCCGCCCTCCTCGACGATCTCGGTCAGCAGCCCGAGGCCGAGCGCGCGCGTCGCGTCCAGCCGCTGCGCCCGGTAGCAGATCTCGGCGGCCCGGGCGGGGCCGACGAGCCGGGGCAGCAGCCAGGACAGCCCGCAGTCCCCGGCCGACAGGCCGAGGTCGGTGAACGGGACGACGAACCGGGTGGTCGGGTCGGCGACGCGCAGATCGCAGGCCAGCGCCCAGGACACGCCCATCCCGGCGACCGGGCCGCGCAGCGCCGCGATCACCGGCTGCGGGATCTCCCGGAGCCGGGCGGTGACCTCGCCGCCGTTCGCGATGCCCCGGTAGAGCCGCTGGACGCGTCCCTCCCGGGCCGCGTCGCCGTCGGTGCCCGGATCGCCCTGGATGTCCATCCCGGAGCAGAACCCGCGGCCCTCGCCGGTGAGCACGACGACCCGGGTCTCGGGGTCGCGCATCAGCCCGTTGAGGACGTCGAGCATCTCCTCCGTGAGCGCGCCGTCGACGGCGTTGAGCCGGTCCGGCCGGGACAAGGTGATCGTGAGGACCCCGTCCCGCCGGTCGAGCTTCAGCCCGCTCAACGTCTCAGGAGGTGAGCTGCTTGATGAGGGGGCCCATCTGGTCGCCCACGTTCTTGAAGACCGTCAGCGGGTCGTCGGAGTTGATCGCCGCCCAGTTGTCCCGGACGTCCTCCACCGACAGCGTCGACTTCTGCCCGTAGCCGGGGCCCTCCGCCACGAAGATCTTGGCGATGCGGCCGCCGCCGACCGTGTAGACCTCGCCGGACTCCTCGACGCTCTCGTGCACGAGGAAGGCCACCAGCGGGGTGACCTGGTCGACGCCGAGCTTGTCGGCGAAGTCGGCGGGCAGCAGGTCCTCGGTCATCCGGGTCCACGCGACCGGGGCGATCGCGTTGGCCTTGATGTTGTACTTGGCGCCCTCCTGCGCGAGGGTCTTGGTGAACCCGACGAGGCCCATCTTGGCCGTCGAGTAGTTGGCCTGGCCGAAGTTGCCGAACAGGCCCGCGGGGGACGAGGTGTTGACGATGCGCCCGTAGCCCTGCTCGCGCAGGTGCGCCCAGGCGGCGCTGGAGACCAGGAACGAGCCGCGCAGGTGCACGGCGATGACCGCGTCGAACTCCTCCGGGGTCATGTTCTTGAAGGACTTGTCGCGGAGGATGCCCGCGTTGTTGATGACGATGTCGACCTTGCCGAACGTGTCCAGCGCGGTCTGGACGATCGCCTGCGCGCCCTCGGGGGTGGCGACGTTGTCGGGGTTGGCGACGGCCTCGCCGCCGTTCTTCTTGATCTCGTCGACGACCTGCTGCGCCGGGCCGGCGTCGGCGCCGACGCCGGAACGGTCGCCGCCGAGGTCGTTCACGACGACCTTCGCGCCGCGGGAGGCCAGCTCCAGCGCGTGCTGCCGGCCGAGCCCGTGCCCCGCACCGGTCACGACCGCGACCCGGCCGTCGTAGCGCAGTTCCGCCATCTGTGTCTCCTCACATCGAGCACCGACTACGCCCCCCAGATAATCACCCGGGGGTTACCAAGTGGTACCACCTGACCGAATCCCGCTCGGGAGCGGCCCCCGTGTTCCTTCCCGCCTGGACGGGACCACAGTCCCGCGTACAGTGGGACAAGAGGGAAAGTTGCGTCAATTGCCGTATTCCGCCGGACGCGCGGCGTAGTCTCCTCCCCCATCGGCTCGCCCGTTCGACGCCGCGAGGAGCACTCCCATGAGCACTTCCGACCGTCCGTTCCGCGTCGTGCAGTGGGCCACCGGCACGCTCGGCCGGAGCGTCATCCGCGGCGTCCTCGACCGCCCCGACATGGAACTGGCCGGCGTGTGGGTGCACACCCTCGCCAAGGAGGGCTCCGACGCCGGCACGCTCGCCGGGCGCGCGCCGACGGGCGTCCTCGCGACCCGGGAACTGGAGGACGTCCTCGCCCTGGACGCCGACTGCGTCGTCTACGCGCCCGGACGGCCCCCGCTCGACGACATCGGCACCGTCTGCGCCCTCCTCGCCTCCGGCAAGAACGTCGTCTGCACCAACGGGCTCGTCTACCCCGCGGCCCACGGCCCCGAACTCGTCGGCGAACTCGAACAGGCGTGCAAGCAGGGCGGCGCGTCCGTCCACGGCACCGGGTTCAACGGCGGCTTCATGGCCGACGTCCTGCCCCTCGTCCTCGCCCGGCTGGTCCGCCGGATCACGCACGTGTACTCCCGCGAATGCTCGGACCTCTCCCGGCACCCGTCCTGGGGAATGGTCCACCACATGCTCGGGTTCGGCCGCGACGAGGAGTCCTTCCTGCGCTCCCTCCGCCCGGCCCGCACCGCCATGCGCTCCCTCTACTCCGAATGCCTCCACCTCGTCGCCGCCGGGCTCGGCGCCGACCTCGACGAGATCGACGTGGACGTCGACTACCGGCTCGCCGGAACCGACCTGGAGATCGCGGCCGGCCGCATCCCGCGCGGCACCGTCGCGGCGGCCCGCTGGACGTTCAGCGGCCTCACCGGCGCCCGGCCCGCGATCACCGTCGAGGTCATCTACAAGGCCGACGCGGCGCGCGTCCCCGACTGGGGCGACCCGGGACACTCCGTCCGCGTCGACGGCCGCCCCTCGCTCGCGCTCACCACCGACGACGCCTGGGTGTCCGACGACGTCTCGGCCGCCGCGGCGCACGCGCTGAACTCGATCCCCGCCGTCTGCCGCGCCGCCCCCGGCGTCCGGACCTATCTGGACCTTCCGGCCTTCTCGGGCCGCATGCAGACCTGACTATCGTGGCGGGGAGAATCTCCGAAGGAGGAATCGGCATGTCCGTGCAGGAGGTCGAAGGCGGCCGGTTCGTCCGGCAGCCGAACCGGTTCACCGACCGCATCACCGCCGACGGCTCGTCCGGATACGCCGCCGAACCCGGCCGCTACCGGCTGTTCGTGTCCTACGCGTGCCCGTGGGCCCACCGCACGCTGATCGTCCGCCGCCTCCTCGGCCTCGAGGACGTCATCGGCGTCGGGGTCGTCGACCCCATCCGGGACGAGCGCGGCTGGCGGTTCCCCGAGCGCGACCCGGTCACGAACGCCGAGTTCCTCTCCGAGCTCTACCTGGCGCGCGACCCGTCCTTCGAAGGCCGCTACACGGTGCCCTGCGTCTGGGACGCCCGCACCGGACGCCTCGTCACGAACGACTTCCCGAACATCACCACGACGTTCGAGACCGAGTTCACCGCGTTCCACCGCCCCGGCGCGCCCGACCTCTACCCGGAGGCCCTCCGCCCCGAGATCGACGAGCTGAACGACCTCGTCTACCGGACCGTCAACAACGGCGTCTACAGGGCCGGCTTCGCGACCTCCCAGGACGCGTACGAGGAGGCGTTCGACGCCCTCTTCGCCACCCTGGACGCCCTGGAGGAACGCCTCGCCGACCGGCGCTTCCTGTTCGGCGACGACCTCACCGAGGCGGACGTCCGGCTGTACCCCACGCTCGCGCGGTTCGACGCCGTCTACCACTCGCACTTCAAGTGCAACCTCCGCCGCCTCACCGACTACCCGAACCTCTGGGCCTACGCGCGCAGGCTGTACGCGCTCCCCGCGTTCGGCGAGACGACGAACTTCGACCACATCAAGCGGCACTACTACGTGACGCAGCGGAACATCAACCCGTCCGGCGTCGTCCCCAAGGGGCCCGCGATCGACTGGGACGAATGATCACGACCTGGTCACCAACCGTCCCGGCCCATCGTTATGCTGCGGAACCGGTAGATAACCAGCACCGAGAGGCCCCGACCATGCGCAGCCAGTTCTTCGGGAACATGGACCAGGGACAGCAGCTCCCCGGCCACTTCGCCCTCCAGAACTCCAAGATGCTCCGGATCCACCTGAACGGCGACGTCCTGGCCCGCCAGGGCTCGATGGTCGCCTTCCAGGGCCAGATGGAGTTCGACTACGAGGGCTCCGGCGGCATGGGCAAGTTCCTCAAGAAGGCCCTCACCGGCGAAGGCGTGCCGCTGATGCGCGTCCGCGGCCAGGGCCTGCTGTTCGTCGCCAACGACGCCGACGACATCCACCTCTTCTACCTGGAGAACGAGGGCCTCACCGTCAACGGCTCGAACATCCTCGCCTACGACTCCCACCTGCAGTCCGACATCCAGCGCGTCCAGGGCGCCGGCATCGCCGCGGGCGGCCTGTTCAACACGACCCTCCAGGGCACCGGCTGGGTCGCCCTCACCACCCACGGCACCCCCGTCATGCTCGACTGCGGCCGCGCCCCCACCTTCGCCGACGGCCAGTCCGCCGTCGCCTGGAGCACCACCCTCCAGGTCGGGGTCAACAAGACCTTCAAGGCCGGCGCCCTCATCGGCCGCGGCAGCGGCGAAGCCATGCAGCTCGCCTACCAGGGCCAGGGCTTCGTCCTCGTCCAGGCCAGCGAGGGCCCCACGGTCGCGCCGCATACGCACTGACACCACCCTCGGCGTCAGGCGGTAGGCCGCCTACCTTCAACGGGGGTGTGCGCGATCGCCGCATCGCTCCGGCTCGCCCAGAGGGCTCGCTGGTCCTCTCCCGGCCTGACGACGGTTCGGCGGACGTGGTACCCGGCGCCGTGGCCGCCCGGCCTGAGCCGCCGTGATTTCGGCGTTTCAAACCGTGACCTTGGCCACACTATGGGAGGCTTCGTGCTGGGATGCGAGCGCCGATCCCGCCGGGACGGGCGAGGCGCTCGTCCCGTCCGGCCGACCGGGCACGAGCGGACCTGCGGCACTGCGATTGCGAGCGAAGCCGGGTTCGAGCATGCGCGGACACGATCGCGAGGCGAGCCCCCCGGCGAGTCGAGCGACGCGGCGATCGCACGCGGCGTCCGCCGCGGGAAGGCCGCCCGTGGCCCGAGCCCGAGGACGCCGCAATAAACACGCGATAGCCTTGACTGGTCTCAACACTTACCTGCGAGCTGCGGAAGAGGGCGATCTCCGCCGTGTCGACAGAGTCGTCGCAACCTAGTGCCGACCCGAAGATGACAGATTTCGGTGCCAACGAGTGGTTGGTCGACGAGCTGTACCAGAAGTACCTCGAAGACCCGAACTCGGTTGACGAAGCCTGGTGGAACTTCTTCGCGGACTACCAGCCGGACAGCCGGCCGGCCGCGACCACCCCGGGCCCGTCCCAGGGCGCCGAAGCCCCCAAGGGCGCGAACGGCACGGCGGCTCCGCCGACACCGAAGCAGCAGCCGCCCGCGAAGCCGGCGCCGAAGGCCGAGAAGAAGCAGCCGGCGCCGCCGCCGGTGCCGGCGGGCGCGGAGGAGGTCAAGCTCCGCGGCGTCGCGGCCCGGACGGCCACCAACATGGAGGCCAGCCTGGCGGTGCCGACGGCGACGAGCGTGCGCGCCGTCCCGGCGAAGCTGCTGATCGACAACCGCATCGTCATCAACAACCACCTGAAGCGCGGGCGCGGCGGGAAGGTCTCGTTCACCCACCTGATCGGGTACGCGATCGTCAAGGCGCTCGTGGCGATGCCGGAGATGAACGCGGCGTTCACCGAGGTGGACGGCAAGCCGGTGCTGATCCGGCCCGAGCACGTCAACTTCGGGCTCGCGATCGACCTGCAGAAGCCGGACGGGTCGCGGCAGCTCGTGGTGCCGAGCATCAAGGCCGCCGAGACGCTGGACTTCCGCCAGTTCTGGGCCGCCTACGAGGAGATCGTCCGCAAGGCCCGCGGCAACAAGCTCACCCTGGACGACTTCCAGGGGACGACGATCAGCCTGACGAACCCGGGCACCATCGGCACCGTGCACTCGGTGCCGCGGCTGATGCCCGGCCAGGGGACGATCATCGGCGTGGGCGCGATGGAGTACCCGGCGGAGTTCGCGGGCGCGTCCGGCGAGACGCTGTCGCGCATGGGGATCAGCAAGGTCATGACGCTGACCTCCACGTACGACCACCGGATCATCCAGGGCGCGCAGTCCGGCGACTTCCTGCGCCGGATCCACGAGCTGCTGCTCGGCGAGGACGGCTTCTACGACGAGATCTTCGAGGCGCTGCGCATCCCGTACGAGCCGGTGCGCTGGGTCAAGGACATCTCGGCGACGCACGAGGACGACGTCGCCAAGGTCGCGCGCGTCCACGAGCTGATCCACGCGTACCGGGTGCGGGGCCACCTGATGGCCGACACCGACCCGCTGGAGTACAAGCAGCGCCGCCACCCCGACCTCGACATCCTCAAGCACGGGCTCACGCTGTGGGACCTGGAGCGGGAGTTCGCGACGGGCGGGTTCGGCGGCAAGCCGACGATGAAGCTGCGCGACATCCTCGGCGTGCTGCGGATGGCGTACTGCCGCACCGTCGGCATCGAGTACATGCACATCCAGGACCCCGAGGAGCGCGCCTGGATCCAGGAGCGCGTGGAGGTCCCGCACGACAAGCCGTCGCGCGAGGAGCAGCTGCACGTGCTGCGGCGGCTCAACAACGCCGAGGCGTTCGAGACGTTCCTGCAGACGAAGTTCGTCGGGCAGAAGCGGTTCTCGCTGGAGGGCGGCGAGTCCGTCATCCCGCTGCTGGACTCGGTGATCTCCGCGGCGGCGAAGGACAGCCTGGACGAGGTCGTCATCGGCATGGCGCACCGCGGCCGGCTGAACGTGCTGGCGAACATCGTCGGGAAGTCCTACGGGCAGATCTTCGGCGAGTTCGAGGGCAACCTCGACCCGCGCAGCGCGCAGGGCTCCGGCGACGTGAAGTACCACCTGGGCGCGTCCGGCGACTTCGTCGCCGACGACGGCTCCAAGATCCACTGCGAGCTGGTCGCGAACCCGTCCCACCTGGAGACGGTCGACCCGGTGCTGGAGGGCGTCGTCCGCGCCAAGCAGGACCTGCTGGACGTCGGCGAGGCGGGCTTCAGCGTGCTGCCGATCCTCGTGCACGGGGACGCGGCGTTCGCGGGGCAGGGCGTGGTCGCCGAGACGCTGAACCTGTCGCAGCTGCGCGGCTACCGGACGGGCGGCACCGTCCACGTGATCATCAACAACCAGGTCGGGTTCACCACGGCGCCCGAGTACTCGCGGTCCAGCGTGTACTCGACGGACGTGGCGCGGATGATCCAGGCGCCGATCTTCCACGTCAACGGGGACGACCCGGAGGCGTGCGCGCGGGTGGCGCGGCTGGCGTTCGAGTACCGGCAGACGTTCAAGAAGGACGTCGTCATCGACATGGTCTGCTACCGGCGGCGGGGCCACAACGAGGGCGAGAACCCGTCGTTCACGCAGCCGCTGATGTACGACCTGATCGACGCGAAGCGGTCGGTGCGCAAGCTGTACACCGAGGCGCTGATCGGCCGCGGCGACATCACGGTCGAGGAGGCCGAGCAGGCGCTCCGCGACTACCAGGAGCAGCTGGAGCGGGCGTTCACCGAGACCCGCGAGGCGGTGAAGAAGCCGCTGGAGCCGGGTTCGGTGGTCAAGCCGGACGTCGAGGAGAGCATCCCGATCGACCACGCGTCGGCGGGGACGGCGATCCCGGTGGAGACGGTCAAGCGGATCATCGAGACGCAGGTCACGCTGCCGGAGGGCTTCACCGTCCACCCGCGGCTCCAGCCGATCCTGCAGCGCCGCGTGCAGTCCATCGACGACGACGCGTTCGACTGGGCGACCGGCGAGCTGCTCGCGATGGGCTCGCTGCTGATCGACGGGCACCCGGTGCGGCTCGTCGGGCAGGACACCCGGCGCGGCACGTTCGGCCAGCGGCACGCGGTGCTGGTGGACCGCAAGACGGGCGAGGAGTACACGCCGCTCAAGCGGTTCGACAAGGGCGTGTCGAAGTTCTACGTGCACGACTCGCTGCTCAGCGAGTACGCGGCGATGGGCTTCGAGTACGGCTACTCGATGACCCGCCCGGACGCGCTCGTGGCGTGGGAGGCGCAGTTCGGCGACTTCGCGAACGGCGCCCAGAACATCGTCGACGAGTACATCTCGTCCGGTGAGCAGAAGTGGGGCCAGCACTCCAGCGTCGTGCTGCTGCTGCCGCACGGCTACGAGGGCCAGGGGCCGGACCACTCGTCCGCGCGCATCGAGCGCTACCTGCAGCTTTGCGCGCAGGACAACATGACGGTGGTCTACCCGACGACGCCGGCGAACTACTTCCACCTGCTGCGCTGGCAGGTGCTGTCGGGCCGCGGCAAGCCGCTGGTGGTGTTCACGCCGAAGTCGCTGCTGCGGCTGAAGGCGGCGACGTCGAAGGTCGCGGACATCACCGAGGGCGCGTTCCAGCCGGTCATCCCGGAGAGCGACCCGGCGATCGACCCGAAGAACGTCCGGCGGGTGCTGCTGACCACCGGCAAGATCTACTACGACACGGTGAAGGAGCGGGAGGCCGCCGGCGCCACCGACACCGCGATCGTGCGGATCGAGCGGCTGTACCCGCCGCCGGTGGACGAGATCAAGGCGGAGCTCGCGAAGTACCCGGCGGACGTCGAGGTCGTGTGGGTGCAGGACGAGCCGGCGAACATGGGCGCCTGGCCGTTCATGGCGCTGAAGCTGCCGCACCACATCGAGGGGCTGAAGATGTCGCGGGTGTCGCGCCCGGCGTCGTCGTCCCCCGCGGTCGGCTCGGCCAAGCTGCACCAGGCGGAGCAGGACGCGCTGATGGCGCGGCTGTTCGGCGGGCAGAAGTAGCGGAACGCGAGACCCGAGGGCTCCGGCGCGTGCGCCGGAGCCCTCGGCGTCCCTGGACATAGAGGACTTACCGGATGTATTTCACCGACCGCGGCATCGAGGAGCTGACGGACCGGCGCGGCGAGGAGGAGGTGTCGCTCGCGTGGCTCGCCGAGCGCCTCCGCGAGTTCGTGGACCTCAACCCGGAGTTCGAGACCCCGGTGGAGCGCCTCGCCACCTGGCTCGCCCGCCTCGACGACGAGGACGAGGACTGATCCGTCCCGGACGGCCCGCGCCCGGGCGCGCGTAGCGCCGGTGACGGCGACCTGGGCGCGCGTAACGGGTGTCGCACGGGGTTCGAGTGTTGGTGACGGCGCGCGCGGCCGGAGGCGCCCCGGCGCCGGAGGACACGCGAAGCGCCGTCGCCGTGGCGGGGGTTCAGGGGCCGCCACCGGGATAGACACGACATGTCTTGACTTTCCGGTGACGCGACATATCGTGTTCACGGGAACGAGTCCTCGGCGGAAGGGCGGACGACATGGCGCGCTGGACGATCGACGAACCGACCACGCTCGACTTCGACGGCGTGGTGGCGCTGCGGGCGACGCTGATCGCGGGGAGCGTCTCGGTGCTCGCCTCCGACGAACGGCCGGCGATCATCATCGGTGACGTGGACGGGCCGCCGCTGGCGGTGTCGCACGAGGCCGGGATGCTCACGGTCAGCCACGAGAAGCTGTGGGAGGGCGTACTGACCTGGCTGCGCACCCAGCGGGCGCGGGCGACGATCACCGTGACCGTCCCGCACGACTGCCCGGTGAGCCTGAACCTCGTGTCGGCGGACGCGGTCGTCACGGGGATGACGGTCCGGACGTCCATCAAGAGCGCGTCGGGCGACGTGACCCTCGACGGGGTCGCGGGCGCGATCGACGCGAACACCGTGTCGGGGGCGATCGAGGCGCAGGGGCTGGACGGCACGGTCTCGTTCACGTCCGTGTCCGGGGACCTCTCGCTGGCCGGCGCGTCGATCGAGCGCCTCTCCGCGCGGACGGTCGGCGGGCGCATCGCCGCGGACGTGGACCTGCCCGGCGAGTGCCGCATCGAGGTCAACAGCGTGTCCGGGGAGGTGGCGCTGCGGATCCCCGAGTCCACGGGCGCCCAGATCTCGCTGAACTCGGCCGCCGGGCGCATCGAGACGTCGTTCCCCGAGCTGGAGCATCAGGACCGGACGGTCTCGCGCAGCGTCAACGGCAAGATCGGCGACGGCTCCGGGCGGCTCGCGGTGAACACCGTGTCCGGCGCCGTCACGCTCCTCGGGCGCGCCGAGGACGACGCGCCGGGGATCGACGCCCCCGGAATGGAGAAGTGAGTTGAGCCCCGTTTTCGGCCACGGCCGCCTCCGCCTCTACCTGCTGAAGCTGCTGCAGGAGAGCCCGCGGCACGGCTACGAGATGATCCGGCTGCTGCAGGACCGCTTCCTCGGCGTCTACTCCCCGTCCCCCGGCACGATCTACCCGCGGCTCGCCCGGCTGGAGTCGGAGGGCCTGGTCACCCACGAGGTGATCAAGGGCAAGAAGGTGTACTCGCTGACCGACAAGGGCCGCGAGGAGCTGGAGCACCGGATGGACGAGCTCGCCGACCTGGAGGAGGAGATCTCCGCGTCGGCGCAGGAGTTCGCCCGCGGGGTCCAGCAGGACGTGCGGCAGACCGTCCGGACGCTGCGCGAGGAGCTCAGCCAGGCCGCGAAGACGATGCGCGACCAGGGCCGCACGACGTCGAAGGACGCGTGGCGCGAGACGTCCGGGCGGCAGAAGGACGCGTGGCGGGAGACCACCGAGCGGCAGAAGGACGAGTGGCGGCGGCAGAAGGACTTCTGGCGCGACCAGACGCAGGCGTGGAAGGAGGAGTGGCGGCAGACCTGGGAGGACGCCTGGAAGACGGCGACCGGCACCAGGGAGGACGTCGCCCGCCTCAAGCTCGAGCGGCACCTGCGGAGGTTCGTCGAGGACGTCCGCGCGGCCGCCGGGGACGCGCGGCTCGACGACGACGCCCTCGCCGCCGCCCGCGCCGTGCTGGACGAGACGCGCGAGCGGCTGCGGCGGGACGTGTTCGGCGGCGGCCCCGGCGGACCGGACGGCCGGGACGGCGACGGGAGGCCGTGACTCGCCCGGCCTCCCGCGGGCCCGTCAGGGCGTGAAGACGATCTTGCCGAAGAGGTCGCCCGCGGCCATCGCGGCGAACCCGTCGCGGGCGTCGCGAAGCGGGATCACCCGGTCGACGGCCGGGCGGACGCCCGTCTTGACGAGGAACCGCGCGAGCCGTTCGAGCTGCCCGCGGGTGCCCATCGTGGAGCCGATCACCTGGAGCTGCAGGAAGAACACCCGGTTCAGCTCGGCCGGGGGCACCTGCCCGCTCGTCGCGCCGGACACCACCACGCGGCCGCCGGGCCGCAGCGACTTCAGCGAGTGCGACCAGGTGGCCTGCCCGACCGTCTCGATCACCGCGTCGACCCGCTCGGGCAGCCGCGCGCCGGTCTCCAGCGCCGCGTCCGCGCCCAGCTCCAGCGCGCGGCGGCGCTTGTCCTCGCTGCGGCTGGTCGCGTAGACGCGGAACCCGGCGGCGGACGCCAGCGCGATCGCCGCCGAGGCGACGCCGCCGCCCGCGCCCTGCACCAGGACGCTCCCGCCGGGTTCGAGCCCGGCCTTGCCGAACAGCATCCGGTACGCGGTGAGCCACGCGGTGGGGAGGCAGGCGGCCTCCTCGAACGACAGCTCGGCGGGCTTGGGGACGAGGTTGCGGCGCGGCACCGCGACCTTCTCGGCGAAGGTGCCGGGGTGCGCCTCGGAGAGCAGGGACCGCTTCGGGTCGAGGGTCTCGTCGCCGCCGCCCCGGTCCGGGTCGCCGATCACCGAGTGGACGATGACCTCGTTGCCGTCCTCGTCGACGCCGGACGCGTCGCAGCCGAGGATCATCGGGAGCCGGTCGGCGGGCAGCCCGACGCCCCTGAGCGACCACAGGTCGTGGTGGTTGAGGGCGGCGGCCTTCACGGTGACGGTCGTCCAGCCGTCCGGCGCCTCGGGTTCGGGGCGCTCCCCCAGCGTCAGGCCGGACAGCGGGTCGTCTGCGTCGATCTTCGTGGCGGTGACAGCGAACATGAACGCACACTAACGGCCCGGCCGGAACACCGGACGGCCCGCCCCCGCGCGGGGACGGGCCGTCCGGGGGCCTCCGCCGCAGCACCCCGCCGTCAGAGCACCTGCCGTCAGAGGACCTGCCGTCAGAGGACCTTGGACAGGAAGTCCTGGGTGCGCGGGTGCCGCGGGTTCGCCAGCACCTCGCGGGGCGAGCCCTTCTCGACGACGACGCCCTCGTCCATGAAGACGAGCGAGTCGCCGACCTCGCGGGCGAACCCCATCTCGTGCGTGACGACGATCATCGTCATGCCGTCCAGGGCGAGCTGCTTCATCACCTCGAGGACCTCGCCGACGAGTTCGGGGTCGAGCGCCGACGTGGGCTCGTCGAACAGCATCAGCGCGGGCTCCATGGCCAGCGCCCGCGCGATCGCCACCCGCTGCTGCTGCCCGCCGGACAGCTGCGCCGGGTAGCTGTTCGCCTTGTCGCCGAGCCCGACCCGGTTCAGCAGCGCGGTGGCCCGCTCGCGGACCTCCCCCTTCGGCTGCCGCTTCACCCGGAGAGGCGCCTCCATGACGTTCTCGAGCGCCGTCATGTGCGGGAACAGGTTGAACCGCTGGAAGACCATGCCGATCTCGCGGCGCTGCGCGGCGACCTCCTTGTCGCGCAGCTCGTACAGCTTGCCGCCCTTCTCCCGGTACCCGACCAGGTGCCCGTTCACGTACAGGCGGCCCGCGTTGATCTTCTCGAGGTGGTTGATGCAGCGCAGGAAGGTGGACTTGCCGGACCCGGACGGGCCGATGACGCACATCACCTCGCCCGGCTTGACCTCCAGGTCGATCCCCTTGAGGACCTCCGTGCGGCCGAACGACTTGTGCACCTGCTCGGCGCGCACCATCGGGCCGCCGGACGCGGGGCCCTTACCGAGGGCGTCGCTCACGGATTCCTCACCTCGCTCGTCCCGCCGGTCACTGGCCGCCACCGCCGCCGCGCAGCCGCAGCCCGGTCCGGGCCGTCTCGCCCTTGCTGGTGCCCTTGCTGTAGTGCCGCTCCAGGTAGTGCTGGCCGATCATCATGACCGAGGAGATCAGCAGGTACCACAGGCAGGCCATCACCAGCATCGGGATGATCTTGTACGTGGTCGCGTAGATCGTCTGCGCGGTGAACGTCAGTTCCGCGTACGGGACGGCGGCGACGAGCGACGTGTTCTTCAGCATCGAGATCGACTCGTTGCCGGTCGGCGGCACGATCACCCGCATCGCCTGCGGCAGCACGATCCGGCGCATCGTCTGCGCCCGCGACATGCCGAGCGCGCTCGCGGCCTCCTGCTGCCCCTCGTCCACCGACAGGATCCCGGCGCGGACGATCTCGGCCATGTAGCCGGCCTCGTTGAGGATCAGCCCGAGCGCCGCGGCGCTGGCGGCGTTGATCAGCGCCTGCGTCTCCCAGGTCTTGAACTCGGGGCCGAACGGGACGCCGATCCCCACCGTGGGGAACAGCGTCCCGATCGCTCCCCAGATCAGCAACTGGGTGTAGAGCGGGGTGCCGCGGAAGAACCACAGGTAGACCCAGGCCGCGCCGCTGAGCAGCGGGTTGGACGACAGCCGCATCAGGGCGAGCACGATGCCGATCGCCGTCCCGCCGACCATCGCGGCGAGCGTCAGCCAGACCGTGTTGCGGACGCCCTCCAGCACCGGTTCGGAGAACAGGTACTCCCACTGCTCCGACCACTCCAGGGCCTTGCTGGTCAGCAGGAAGTGGACGAACATCGCGACCAGCACCAGCACGACGGCCGCGCCGACCCAGCGGCCGGGGTGCCGGACCGGGACGGCCTTGATCGGGTCGGGCCGTCCCTTCTCCACGTCGTCGCCGATCGTCATGCGATCAGCTCTGCGCCGCGTTGATCGCCGGTTCGGTGATCGCGCCGCTCTCGACCCCGTACTCCTCCAGGATCTTCTTGTAGGTGCCGTCGGCCATCAGGGCCTTCAGCGCGCCCTGCACGGCCTCCTTGAACTGGCCGCTCTGCTTGTTGAGGGCGTAGCCGTAGGGGGCCGTGTCGTACGCCTCGCCGATGATCTCGAGCTTGTCGCCGGTCTGCTTGACGGCGTAGCCGACGATCGGCGAGTCGGCGGCCATCGCGTCGACCTTGCCCGCCACCAGGTCGTTGTTGACCTCGGTCTGCTGCTTGCGGACGACGCTCTTGATGGCCGGCTTGCCCGCGTCGGTGCACTCCTTGCTGCGGGCCTCCAGGTCCTCGACCTGGACCGTGCCCTGCTGGACGCCGACGCTCTTGCCGCACGCGTCGTCCGGGTCGACCTGCTTGGGGTTGCCCTTCAGCGCGGCCCACGCGGTGCCCGCCGAGTAGTACGTGACGAAGTCGACGGCCTGCTCGCGCTCCTTCGTGTCGGTGAAGGAGGAGACGCCGATCTCGTACTTGCCGGACTGCACGCCCGGGATGATCGTGTCGAAGCCCGCGTTCTGGAACTCGGTCTTCAGGCCGAGCTTGGCGGCGACGGCCTTGAACAGCTCGACGTCCCAGCCGACGATCTCCTGCGAGGCCGGGTCCACCGACTCGTTGGGCGGGTACGACGCGTCCGAGCCGATCATGATCTTGCCGTCGCTCTTGATCCCCTCGGGGACCATGCCGGCGAGCTTGGAGTCGGCGGCCACATCGGACGCGGCCTCCGAACCGCCGCCGCCGTCGTCCTCGGAGCCGCACGCGGAGAGGGCGAGGGCCCCCGTCAGGACGAGTGCGCCTGCCGCGACGGCGCGACGGCGCAGAGAACCGGTGATCACGGGTTCCCCCTCCAGTAGAAGTCTGCGGATCCGCGAGGATCCGGAGGTCAGGAGCACATTTTGGCGTATAACGGGCATGGTCCCGGTTAAGGGTGCGACACAATCGGACAACGAGGCAGCTCCGGTCCCGTCTCGGTCGTGCCCATGATCGCCACGTGGTGTAACCGTACGGCGACGATTCGCTCTCCCCACGTGACGGTCGCCACCGCCCCGGCCCCCGGACCTGCGGCGGGCCGTGTGGCACAATCGGACAACGGGTGACCCCCGTACGTCGCGAGATGACCACCATGGTGACGGCCACCAGACCACACCACCGCGGCGGCATCGCTCGAAAGCAGATCAACTTTCACAGACAGGGGTCGCTGTGGCTGCTCAGCCCATTCCCACCGAACCGCGCACACTGGACGACGATCCGGCATTTCCGCTGCACCGGGGCGGAAAGCTCGAAATGCGCTCGACCATCCCGGTGCGCAACAAGGAAGACCTCTCGCTCGCCTACACGCCCGGCGTCGCGCGCGTCTGCACCGCCATCGCCGACCGTCCCGAGCTGGCGTACGAGTACACGTGGACGTCCAAGGTCGTCGCCGTCGTCACCGACGGCACCGCCGTCCTCGGCCTCGGCGACATCGGCCCGGCCGCCTCCATGCCCGTCATGGAGGGCAAGTCGCTGCTGTTCAAGGAGTTCGCCGACGTCGACTCGGTGCCGATCGCGCTGAGCTGCACGGGCGTCGACGAGATCGTCGACACGGTGATCCGGATGGCGCCGAGCTTCGGCGGCATCAACCTCGAGGACATCAGCGCTCCCCGCTGCTTCGAGATCGAGGAGCGGCTCCGCGACGCCCTCGACATCCCCGTCTTCCACGACGACCAGCACGGCACCGCGATCGTCGCGCTCGCCGCGCTCACCAACGCGGCCCGCTTCGTCGGCAAGCCCCTCTCGGAACTGCGCGCCGTCGTGGCCGGCGCGGGCGCGTCCGGCATCGCCGTCTCGCAGATCCTCATCGAGGCCGGCATCGGCGACATCGCCCTGTCCGACAGCAAGGGCCTCATCTACGAGGGCCGCGACGGGCTCAACCCGATCAAGGAGCGGATCGCCGCGATCACCAACCGGACCGGGCTCAAGGGCTCGACCGAGGAGGCGCTCAACGGCGCCGACGTGTTCATCGGCCTGTCCGGCAGCACCGTCCACGAGTCGTGCGTCGCCACGATGTCCGACAACGCCATCGTGTTCGCGCTGTCCAACCCGACCCCCGAGGTGCACCCCGACGTCGCGCGCCGGCACGCCAAGGTCGTCGCCACCGGCCGCAGCGACTTCCCGAACCAGATCAACAACGTGCTGGCGTTCCCGGGCATCTTCCGCGGCGCCCTGGACGTCCGCGCCCACTCCATCACCGAGGGCATGAAGCTGGCCGCCGCGAACGCGCTGGCCGACATCGTCGGCGACGACCTCACCGCCGACTACGTCATCCCCGGCCCGTTCGACGACCGGGTCGCGCCCGCGGTCACCGCCGCCGTCGCCGCCCAGGCCCGCAAGGAGGGCGTCAACCGCGTCTGAGTCTTCCCGGACGGCCCGTGCTCCCGCGGAGCACGGGCCGCCGCATCTCCCGCACGAAAGGTGTAATTTCCGCCACGAGGGAATGTTCTTCGCCACTCGCCCCGCATTCGGACGACGCCGTCAGGAGCGACTGTGGATCTCGCCTCGTACGCGGACCTGGCGGTCGATCTCGTGAACACGCGGCGCCCGCACATCGACGAGCTGCACGACCTCGATGCCCTGCGGGCCCTGCTGGCGGACCGGCCGCACTTCACCGGACGCGTCGCGCGCCGCGACCTCGACGCGATGCGCGAACTGCGCGGCCTGCTCCGCGCGATCTTCGAGGCCGCCGCGGACGGCGGCACCGACGACGCGGTGCGACGGCTCAACACGCTGCTGATCCGCCAGCCGATCCATCCCCAGATCGTCCGGCACGACGACGGGACCTGGCACCTGCACTGCAACGAGCACGGCTCGGTCCCCGACCGGTACGCCGCCCGCGCCGCGATGGGCCTCGCCGCCGAGATCGACGCGCACGGCGTCGCCCGCCTCGGCCTGTGCCGGTCCCGCCCGTGCGGACGCGCCTTCTACGTCCGCTCCCCCGGCGCCGACCGCCGCTACTGCTCGGTCCGCTGCGCCGCGCGCGCCCGCGCGTCCGCCGCGCCGCGGTCGGGCCCGCCCCGCGTGACCGTCCCCCACCGCGACGGGGGCCAGTAGCGCGCGACGGCCCGCCCGAGGACGAGCCCGTCCGGGACGGCGCCGAAGTCCCAGCTGTCGCGCCGTCCGGGCGCCCGCTGGTTGTCGCTCTCCAGCCACCAGCCGTCCGGCCCCCTCCGCACCGCCCGCTTGACGATCAGCAGGTCCGGCCGCCCGGGGTGCCGCGCCACCACGACGTCCCCCGCCGCGGGCGCGCCGGTCCGGACGACGAGCCAGTCCCCCGGCCGCAGCCCCGGCAGCATCGACTCGCCCTCGACCGCGGCCGTCCGCAGCCGCCGCCGCGCCCAGCCGGCCGCCAGCGCCGCCCCGCCCAGCAGCAGGGGCCCCCAGATCCGCATGCTCCTCCTCACCTTCCGCCGCCCACGCGCATATCCGGACGGCGAGCGGTCACATCCCCGTCCAGGAAGGGTTCCGGGCCGCCCACCGGCCCGGGTCTTAGGCCGAAATACCGAGTCCCTGGCCGCACACGGCCGGGAGCACAACGGTAATGTCGGTGACCTGAGCATGATCCGCAACGAGGGAAGGGAATCGCAGGTGTTCAAGTTTCTGCGCCCGCAGACGACGGTCTCCGCGCACTGCGACCTGCCGTGTGGCGTCTACGACCCGGCGCAGGCCCGGATCGAGGCCGAGTCGGTCAAGGCGATCTGCGAGAAGTACGCCGCCAACGAGGACCCGGAGTTCCGCACTCGGGCGATCCTGATCAAGGAGCAGCGCTCCGAGCTGGTCAAGGAGCACCTCTGGGTGCTGTGGACGGACTACTTCAAGCCGCCGCACTTCGAGAAGTACCCGCAGCTCCACGAGCTGTTCAACAAGGCCACGAAGCTGGCCGGCGGTGGCGGCGGCACCAAGGCCACCATGGACGTCAAGGTGGCCGAGGAGCTGCTGTCCCACATCGCGGAGATCGACAAGATCTTCTGGGAGACCAAGCAGGGCTGAGCCCCCGCTCCTCCGGCACGGCCCGGCCCCCGACGGGGGGCCGGGCCTGCGCCGTACCGGGGATCAAGCGGCGCCCGCCCCAGCCAGAACGAACGGGCACCACTGCGATTGCGGCGAAGCCAGGTTTCGAGCGGAGCGAGAACCTGATCGCGCAGCGAGCCCCTGGGCGAGTCGGAGCGATGCAGCAATCGCACGCGGCGCCCGTTGAAGGAAGGCCCTCTAGGGCCTGACGCCGAGGGCGGCGCAATGAGCAAGGGCCTCGCCGGTCAGGCGGTAGACGGTCCACTCGTCCTGAGGGCGCGCGCCGAGGGCCTCGTAGAAGCCGATGGCCGGTTCGTTCCAGTTGAGGACGGACCACTCGACGCGCTCGTAGCCGCGCTCGTCGGCGATGCGGGCCAGCTCCGTGAGCAGGAGCCTGCCGTAGCCGCGGCCGCGGACGTCCGGTTCGACGTACAGGTCCTCGAGGTAGATGCCGTGCGTGCCGTTCCACGTGGAGAAGGTGAGGAACCACAGCGCGAACCCGACGACCCGCCCGTCGTGCTCGGCGACGTTCGCGAACACCTTGGGCTCGTCGCCGAAGAGCCGTTCGCGCAGTTGCTCCTCGGTGGCCTTCACCTCGTGGAGGGCGCGCTCGTACTCGGCGAGGTCGCGGACCAGCCGCAGGATGTCGGGGACGTCGTCGGTCGTCGCAGGTCGGATCACGGCGGTCAGGCTACCCGCCCGCAGGTCAGGCGATGGGGGCGAGGGGACGGGACGGGTCCGCCCAGCGGTCGTTCGGGACGATCGGGTACCAGCCGGGGCGGCCGGGATCGCGGTCGTAGGGGTAGCCGCCGAGCTCCCGGTAGAGCTCGGCGTACTCGGCGAGCTTGTCGCGGTCGAGTTCGACGCCGAGTCCGGGGCCGGACGGGACGCGGATGCGGCCGTCCTCGTAGCGGAACGGGCCGCCCTTGATCACGTCGTCGGCGAGGTGGTGGTAGTGGGCGTCGGCGGCGTAGGTGAGGTTGGGCAGGACGGCGCCGAGGTGCAGCATCGTGGCGAGCTGGACGCCGAGTTCACCGGACGAGTGGACGGCGACGCCGAGCTGGAAGGTCTCGCAGACGGCGGCGGCCTTCACGCAGGCGCGGATGCCGCCCCAGAAGGTGGTGTCGAGGAGGACGACGTCGGCGGCGCGGCGCAGCACGTTCGCGGCGAGCTGCGCGAAGTCGACCACGACGGTGTTGGTGGCGAGGGGGATGCGGACGCGCTCGCGGACGAGGCGGAGTCCTTCGAGGCCGAGGACCGGGTCCTCGAGGTAGTCGTTGGGGAGGTCCTCGATGGCGCGGCCGAAGCGGAGGCCCTCGTCGAGGCTGAGGACGGAGTTGGGGTCGTACCGGAAGCGGTCGCCCGGCAGGGCCTCGGCGAGCGACCGGTAACACTCCAGCTCGTGGGCGGGCGGGAAGACGCCGCCCTTGAGCTTGTGGACCGTGAAGCCGTGCTCGTGCTTGAGCGCGCGGGCGTGCTCCACGAGCTGGTCGGGCGTGCGCACCTCGGGCACGTCCCCGGCCGGGTACCGGAAGAAGAGGTACGAGGCGAACTGGACGGCGTCGCGGATGCGGCCGCCGAGAAGGTCGTGCACGGGGACGCCGAGGTGCTTGCCGACGAGGTCGAGGCAGGCGAACTCGATCGCGGCGAGGAGCTGGGTGCGGTTGTTGTAGAGCCCGGCGGTCGGATTGGCGATCTTGAAGCGGAGCGCTTCGAGTTCGAACGGGTCGTGCCCGAGCAGGTGCGGGGCGAGCGCCCGGAACGCGAGTTCGGCGCTCTCCCCGCCGCCGCCCATCTCGCCGAGCCCGACCAGGCCGTTGTCGGTCTCCACCTCGACGATGGTGCGGACGAACCGGCCCCAGTGGGCGCCGTTGCTGTGCAGCAGGGGCGCCTCAAGGGGCACGGTGACGGTGGTGGCCCGGATGTCCGTGATCTTCATTTCTCCCCGCTCCTCAACGCCGAACCGTGACGGTGGCGACGCCGCACGCGGGCAGCCGGACCGTCGTCGTGCCGTCCCGGACGGGCAGGTCCGCCGGGTCCCGCTCCAGCCCCGCCGATACGCGCGCCCGGGTGAAGCCGGGAACGTGCAGGCGCGTCTCCACCGGGCCTGCCGCGAGGGACTGGAGGCGGACCGCCAGGCCCTCGCCGTCGCGGGCGCGGCCGACGGACGTGACGAGCACGTCGGGGTCGTCGACGCGCAGGAACTCGCCCGCCTCGGCCGGAGCCGTCCCGGTGGCGAGGGTCGCGACGAACGGGTCGGTGAGCCCGGCGGCGGTGCGGGCGCCGAGGCGGCGGCCCGACGTCCCGGCGGCCGAGGCGAACGCGTACCGGAAGGTCGTCTCGCCCTGCTGCTGGGACGGGAAGTTCGTGTCCCAGATGTTGTTGAGGGCCCACGAGTAGACGGTGCCGTCCTCGCGGTCGAGGGTCGGCGGGAACGGCGCGTACGGCATGTGGATGGAGCCGAACTGGACGAGCGGCGCCTCGAGCGTCGCCCACGCGACGGTGAGGCCGGGGTCCTCGAACGCGACCCAGTGCCGGATGGGCCGCATGTGCTCGGCCGACCCCGGGACGTTCGGGACGTGCGTCCCGCCGACGCCGCCGGTCAGCTCCCACGCGGCGGGCGGGCCCTCGACGGCGAACGGGAACGCGAAGAACACCGCCTCCTTCGCGGCGGTGGGCTGCTTGCCGAGCCGGAACCGGACGTCGACGCGCGGGACGTCCGTCCACAGGTCGACGGTCGTGCGGAGCCGGTCGACGCCCTTGCCGAGGGCGTCGACGACGAGGCGCTCGCCGGCGGGGGTGCGCTCGCGGCGGACGACGGTCGCGTGGGTCGCGATCGCGCGGTCGCCCAGCATCGTCGTGTCGTGCACGAGCATGTGCCCGGACATGTGGTTGAAGTGCGGGGCGGTCGCGTACCGGTCGTAGACGTACTGGCCGAAGCCCGCGACGGAGCCGGCGTTCACGAGTTCGCGGCCCGCGGACTTGTCGAACACCGAGGCGATGTGGCCCTCGCGGACGTCGAACACGACGCGGTAGTGCGCGTTCTCGATCGTCGCGTCGGCGGTGCCGAGGTCGGCGGGTTCCGGCGCCGGCTCGGACGCGCGGACGACGTCGAGGCGGACGTGCCCGTGGCCGGGGAGGTCGCGGACGATCGCGTCGAGGTGCCGGCCGATCGGCCGGGTCGGCCACTCGTCCGGATCGACCTCCTCCTCGCGGTGCGGGACGGGTTCGCCGGTGCGGGCGTCGACGAGGGCGATCGGGACGTCCACGGGGACGACGTCGCGGGGCAGGAACGCGCGGGCGACGTCGGTGCGGGCGGCGGTGCCGGGGTTGACGACGACGAACGAGGCGAGCGCGTCCGGTCCGGGCCCGAAGGTGGCGCCGATGCGGCGGGCGGCGGACTGCAGGAGGTCGAGCGCGTCGTCGTGGGCCTGGTAGCCGACCTGCGACTTGCGGGTCCACTGGAGGGCGCCGGAGTCGCCGCCCTCCTCGGCGTCCTCCCACGGGTTCGCGGCGCCCCACGTGTGCTCGTCGAACAGCGCGGCCCCGTCGTAGGCGGCGTCGATCGCCGCCGTGGCGCCGGTGCGGTCGCCGCTGCGCTCGTCCGCGAACGCGTGCAGGGTCTCGGCGGCCCGCAGGACGTTCTGGGCGCGGCGCACGTATCCGAGGGGGCGGGCGCCGGAGCCGAGCCCGTCGGCCCACCAGTCGGTCCAGTCGCCCTCGTGCACCTGGAGCCGGTCGGCGTGGTGCTCCTCGACGTGGGAGAAGAAGTCGGCGTTGACGGCGGACCGCAGCCGCGGGTACGCCCAAATCTCGTTCCAGCGGTGCGCGATGTCGGCGGGGACGATGGACGGGCCCGCGTTGTCGGCGTGCGCGCCCTGGACCCGCAGGTGGACGGCGTCCAGGACGTCGGGGTCCTTGGCGGCGCCGACCTGGCCGGGCGCGGCGTACCAGCCGAACGTGCCGGGCCCGTAGGGGTAGGGGCGGTCGGCGAGGGCCGCCAGGTAGCGGGGCAGCAGGTCCTCGGCGAGGTCGTAGCCGTCGACGAGCCCGACCGTGTTGCCCTCCATGTACGCCATGCCGTGCGGGGTGTCGGTGAACCACACGAGCAGTTCGCCGCCGCCCGGGGAGCGCCAGCGGAACGGGCGCCCGAGCTTGTCTCCGCCGGTCACGTAGGGAACCGAGCGTCCGGCCCAGTTGTGCGCGGCGGCCAGGTACCGGACGCCCGCCGCGTTGAGCGCGTCGACGGTGCCGACGACGGCGCCGGGGACGTCGGTGTGCATCGCCGAGCGGACCTCGATGCCGTGCTCGCGGCGCAGGTCCTCGACGAAGCGGAGCTGCCGGTACAGCTCCTCGGTGGAGCACGCCTCCAGGTGGAGCTGCATCGGGAACGCGGTGATCTCGATGTTCCCGGCCCGCACCCGCTCGACGAACTCGGCGACCTGGTCGTCCGGCCGGGTGGCGAGCCAGCGCAGCGCGGGCAGCGACGACTCGACCGACCAGCGGAACCGGGCGTCGTCGGGGCGCCCGTCGGTCTCCCGGGCGAGGCGCAGCGCCGCGTCGAGGTAGTCGAGATGGTGCCGCAGGACGGTGCCCTGCGTGTCGGTGTAGCCGATGTCGAGGTGCGAGTGGTGGACGACGAACACGGTCCACTTGCGCTGCGGCGTGATGTCGAGGGGCGCGGCGCCGACGAGGCCGCCGCCGTCCCGCAGTTCGAGGGTGACGCGGCGGGGGGCGTCGACCTCGGGGACGAGGAGGGTGACCGCGGGACCGTCGGCGGGGGCGGACGCCAGGACGGCGCCGTCGTCGACGAGGGCGACCTCGAGCCCGCCGCCGGTGCGGCCGTCCGCACCGGCCGCGTGCAGGGTCAGCCGGACGGCCTGCCGGAGGCCGCCGGCCGGGTCCCGCTGGAACAGCGGCAGGACGGCGGCGCGGACCGACAGCCCGCGGACGGCGAGGACTTCGGCGGACGTGTCGCGGCGCAGCGCGTCGCGGATCCCGTCATAGTCGGGCGAGCCGAGGCTCGCCTGGAGCAGGCGACTCGTCATCGTTCAGCGTTTTCCTTCGGGGAGCCGAGTACGGGGGGTCAGAACTGGGCGAGCGTGAGCCCGCGGGTGAACAGCCGTTGCGTGGCGAGGAACAGCACGACGGTGGGGAGGGAGACGACGAGGCCGGCGGCGAGCGCGATCGGCACGGGCGTCCCGGCGTACACGTCGGTGGTGAGCGCGGACAGTTCCGCCCAGACCGGGCGGACGGTCTCCGACTGCGACAGCGTCAGCCCGAACAGCAGGTCGTTCCAGACGTAGGTGAACTCGAGGATGAACACGGCGGCCAGGGCCGCGGACGACAGCGGCAGGTAGATGCGCCAGAAGATGCGGAAGGTGGACGCGCCGTCCAGCCGCGCCGCCTCGAAGATCGAGACGGCGACGCCGCCGAAGAAGTTGCGCATGACCAGCGCGGCCAGCGGCACGCTGATCGCCGTGTAGACGATGACCAGGCCGAGCTGGCTGTCGTACAGCGACACGCGGCTGTACCCGACGAACAGCGGGATCAGCAGCATCTGGAACGGCACGACGGTCCCCGCGAAGATCACCACGAACCACAGGAAGCCGTGCCGGAGCCGCAGCACGACGATCGCGTATCCGGCGAGCGCGCCGAGCAGCACCGCGATCGCGGGCGACACGATGCTGTACAGCAGGGTGCTCAGCAGCGTGCTCCCGACGTCGGTGCGCTCCCACGCCTCGGCGACGTTGTCGAACAGCCCGATCGAGGTGGGCGGCGACACCGCGTCGGACGCGTCGTAGTCCTCGGCCGGACGGACGGAGTTCGCCACCACGAGGTAGGTGGGGAACAGCCACACCAGCCCGAGCACGACCAGGATCACGCGCCGGACCGTTCCGGTGAGCAGGCGGGCGTTCATGAGTTCTCCTTGCCGGCCTGGTGGCGGAGGTAGACGTAGGAGGCGAGACCGGTGACGGTCGTGAGCACCACCGCGATCGCCGACCCGTAGCCGTACGACCCGGCGACGAACACCTCGCGGTACATCGTCACGGCGAGCGTCTCGGACGAGCGTCCGGGGCCGCCCTGCGTCATCACCCAGACGATGTCGAAGGTCTTCAGGCTCGCGACGAGCGCGAGGCCGAACACGACCGTGGTGATCGGGCGCATCAGCGGCCAGATGACGTGCCGGAACATGCTCCAGCCGGACGCGCCGTCGATGCGGGCGGCCTCGATCGGGCCCCGCGGGATGGACTGCAGGCCGACGACGAACAGCAGCATGTTGACGCCGAGCTGCTGCCACGTCCACACGACGATCATCGCGACCGTGTTGAGCGGGCCGTCCTGCAGGAACGCGGTGTCGCCGCCGGGCATCCCGAGGAACGTGAGGATCTGGTTCGCCATGCCGTCCGGCTGGAGGATGAAGCCCCAGATGACGCCGAGGCCCGCACCGGACATCGCGTACGGGAGCAGGAACGGCAGCCGGAACCACGCGCCTCCCTTGATGTCGTACGACAGCACGGCGACGAGCAGCCCGAGCCCGACGGGCAGCACGACCGTCCCGGCGACCCACAGCAGCGTGTTGCGGATGGAGACGAGCAGGGCGTCGTCCTCGAACAGCCGCCGGTAGTTGTCGACACCGGTGAACTCGGGGGAGGCGAGCCCGTCGTACGCGGTGAAGCTCAGGTAGACCGTCCACAGGAACGGCAGGTAGAGCAGCACCGCGACGAACAGGACGGCGGGGGACGCGTACAGGTGCGGGAACCGGCCGTGCAGGGCGAATCCCGCCCCGGCCCGGCCGCTCCCGCCGGGCCGCCGGCGCCCGCCGGACGGCCCGGTCCCGCGCGCGCCCGCTTTCACCGGGCGGTCGGCGGTGGCGTTGTGGGTGGTCATGGGGTGCTCAGCTTCCGGCCTTCTGCTGCTTCCAGTACCGGTCGTTGGCCTTCTGGATCGTCCGCAGCACCTCCATGTACGAGCCGGGCTCGTTGAGGAACTTGTCGAACGCGCTGAGCGCTTCCGTCAGGACGGGTGACGGCGTGGCCTCGAAGTACCGCAGGACGAGCCGGTTCTCGTCGCTCGTCGCCTTCTCGGCGACCTCGCCCAGTTCCGGGTCGGCGATCTTCACCTTGGGGTTGGCCGACACGTCGCCGCGCGCGTTCGCCCACTTCTCCTGGGCCTCGGCGCTCGTCCACCACTTCAGGTACTTCTCGCTGGACTCCGGCGACGGCGCCTTCTTCAGCGAGCACAGCGGCCCGCTCTCGAAGATCAGGGACCGTTTCGGCAGGTCGGGGTTCACGTTGGGGACGAGGAAGAAGCCGTAGTCCTTCCCGAGGTCGAGTCCGCGCTGGGTCATGCTGGTGTTGAACCAGGTGCCGCTCATGACCATGGCGGCGTCGCCGGACTTGAAGTGGTCGGCGGGGTCGGCCTTGTCGCCGGGTTCGGTGAGGTAGCCCTTGTCGATGAGCCCCTTCCACTGCTCCATCACCTTGACGACGCCCGGGTCGGTGTAGGACGCCCGCCCCTTCGACAGCCGGTCGTACAGCTCGGGGTCGGTGCCCGCGAGGAGCTGCTCGAACCAGACGAACGAGAACAGCGACGTCGGCGTCGTCTGGTGGAACGGGACCTGCCCGGCGGCCTTGAGCTTCGCGGCGGCGTCCATCAGCTCGTCCCAGGTCTCGGGCGGCTCGAGGTCGTGCTCCTCGAAGACCTTCTTGTTGTAGAACATCCCCCAGTAGGCGGTGTTCAGGGGGACGCAGTACTGCTTGCCGTCGATGGTGTAGTACTGGCGGAGCTGCTCGGTGAGGTCACCGGCCTCGATGCCCTGCGACCAGATGCCGGTGGTCTCCGCGACCTGGTCCAGTTCGACGATCTCGCGGAGCCGCTCCCCCGTCGTCCAGGTGAACAGGTCGGGCTTGACGTTGGTGCGGAACGACGACTTGATGAACGCCGTGTAGGCGGGTTCGTCGGTGTAGCCGACCGGCTCCATGCCGATGCCGGTGCGCTGCTCGCCGAGCTTCGCCATCTGCTCGAAGTACGGCTTCCACGCGCCCTTGTCGTTGTACAGCTTGAGGTGGTTCGGATCGCCGGACCCGCCGCCGGAGCCGCAGCCGGCGGCGAGCAGCAGCGCGCCCGTGGCGAGCGCGGTCACCCGCAGTCGCTTCGTTGACGACATGGTGAGCCTCCTTCATCGGGGGGCGCCCGATCGGGGTGGGGATCGGGAGGTTCGGGGGTGGGAGTGGTGGGAGGGGTCGGTGAACGGGCCGTGCGGCCCTGTCCGGCCGGACGGCTGTTTCCGTGGATGTGCGGGATGTGCGGGACGTTCGGAACGTCCGGGATGTGCGGGCGGCTCAGCCGAGCCGCTGTTCGATCACGTGCTTGACGTCGGCGAGGTGGGCGCGCATGAGGTGCTCCGCCTCGCCGTCCGCGCCCCGCTCGATCGCGCCGAGGATCGCCCGGTGCTCCTCGTAGTCGCGGGTGCGGTCGTCGAAGATCCGCTGTATCTCGCGCTGCTCGGAGGCGTGCACCTTCAGCAGCGAGTCGATGACCTCGCACAGGACGGAGTTCCCGGCGGCCCCGGCGGTGGCGCGGTGGAACGCCATGTTCGCCTCGTGCAGCCGCGCCTCGGCCTCCTGCGCGTCGGCGGTGAGGTTCCGGCCCGCCTCGTCCAGGACGGCGCGGAGCCGCCCGAGGTCGTCGGGGGCGCACCGCCGCGCGGCCTGCGCGGCCAGCGGCGGCTCGATCAGCAGCCGGGCGTCCAGCAGGTGCAGCACCCGCTCGCCGTCGAGCGTCCGGGCGTTCGGGTTCGCGATGACGACGCGTTCCAGGTCGGCGCCGACGTAGATGCCCGAGCCGTGCCGGAGCTGGATCGCCCCGGTCGCCTCGAGCCGGCGCAGCGCCTCCCGCAGCGTCGGCGTGGTCACCGCGAACCGCTGCGACAGCTCCCGCGCCGAGGGCAGCCGGTCGCCCGGGCGCAGGCCGTCCGCCCTGATCAGCTCCAGCATCCGCTCGGTCAGAGCGTCCGCCAGGCTCGGCCGGGCCACATCCTGTGCCATCGCCACCTCGTTCCCAGAAGGTCAAGTCATCTAATCACTTAGTTTACGGAGCTGTCCATAGGTTCCGCCGCAGGACGTCCCGCTGCTCGGCGAACGCCCGCCGGGCGGCGTCCGCCGAGAGCACCCCGTCGAACCCGTGGCACACCCCGGGCACGTGCCGCAGCTCGGTCGGCACCCGCGCCTCGATCAGCCGCCGCGCGTACTCCAGGGCCTCGTCGCGCAGCGGGTCGAACTCGGCGGCCAGGACGTACGCCGGCGGCAGCCCCGCCAGATCGCCGGCCCGCGCGGGCGCCGCGTACGGGGTGGCGGGCCGTCCGCCCAGGTAGTGCCGCCACATGTGCGCCGCGTCCGTCCGGTTGAACAGCGGCGGGTCGGTGAACGCGCGCATCGACGGGGTGTCCATGCGGTCGTCCAGGACCGGGTACAGCAGCATCTGGAACGCGAGCGGCGGGCCGCCCTCGTCCCGCGCCCGCAGCGCGTCCGCCGCCGCGAGCGCGCCGCCGGCGCTGCCGCCGCCCACCGCGACCCGCGCGGGGTCGCCGCCGAAGCCGGACGCGTGCGCCTGCGCCCACGTCGTCGCCGCGTGGCAGTCGTCCAGGCCCGCCGGGAACGGGTGCTCGGGCGCCAGCCGGTAGCCGACCGACACCACCGCGATCCCCTCCTCCCCCGCGAACGCGAGGCAGCGGCCGTGCTCGTTCTCCAGGCCGCCGGTGACGAACCCGCCCCCGTGGAAGTACACGAGGACGGGCGTCGGGCCCGCGGCCCGCACCGGCCGGTAGATCCGGACGGGCACGGGCGGCGCGCCCGGGATCGTCCGGTCGGTGACCTCGACCCGGAAGTCCCCCGCGGGCTCCTCGAGCGCCGCCACGAGGGCGCGCATCGCGGCGCGCGCCGTCACGGGATGCTCCAGCCCCACGTAGGGCGCGCCCTCCAGCGCGTCGGCGAGCTGGCGGTCGAGCCCCGGCGGCATGGACATGGGCACCTCCGAAAGGTCGTCAAGGGCGCTCCCCCGGGCAGGGAGGAAGCCCGGGGGAGCGCTGGGGGGAAGGTCAGGTCAGCCGCTCACCGGCAGGTCGATGTAGCGGGGGCGGTAGATGCTGACGTACCGGTAGTTGTCGTTGACGCCGTCGTCCTTCGCGTCGTCCAGCGTGTTGACGTTGTAGGAGATCACCAGGTTGCCGTCGGACGACAGCGACGCGTGCTGGTGCGCGTTGTAGGTGTAGACGTCGGGCCAGGAGCCCGTCTCCGGCGTCGTGTAGACGGCCCGCTCGGCGGTGAAGGGGCCTTCGGCGGAGCACGACAGCGAGATGTCGATCTCGGCGCCGAACGCGTACTCGGTGTCCTGGTTGACGAGGATGTAGTGGGCGCCGCGCCGGGTGACGCTGAACTCGTTGGAGATGCCGCTCATCTGGCGGACGGAGTCGGTCTCGCGGGACGACCAGCCGCCCGCCGTCCGGTAGCTCCACGTGCCGCGCAGATCGTCGCCGCGCACCCGGGCGACGTGCAGGTACTTGGTGTTCTTCTGCGTGTCGGGGTCGATGTAGTCCTCGGTGCCGTAGATGTAGGTGTACCCGCCGTCCTCCAGCAGAGCCGAGCCCCACTGGACGCCGATCGCCGACGGCATCGCCTGGACGCTCTTCGGGTCGGACAGGTCCGCGGTGGAGAAGCGCGCGAGGACGTTGCGCTTCCACTTCAGGTCCCAGGACGTCCCGTTGCCGGGGTCCGGGTCGTAGTACTCGCGGTAGAGCTGCTGGACCTCGGATCCGTGCTGGGTGAGGTCGCCCGCCCAGTACCAGTGGGCGGGCTGCGGCGGCGGCATGGGCGCCTCCGGGTCCGCGGAGGTCCCGCCGATGACGGTCCGCAGCGCCCCGTTCGTGCCCTGCACGACGAACGAGTTGTTGATGAACGGTGTCGTCCCGCCCTCCTCGACCACGGGCGGGCGGGACCCGTCCTCGTTGACCTTGCCGAGGAACGTGTCGGAGTAGGCGAAGACGATGCGGCCGTCGGACAGCTTCAGCGAGTACGTCGTGTCGCCGCCCGTCCAGTCGTCGAGCCGTGCGTTGCTGTTGCCGTAGTCGGTGAACTTCCAGTTCATCGCGAGGTTCTGCGTCGCGGTGCCGAACGTCGGCGCGGGACGTCCCGAGCAGACCGGGCCGGCCTGGGCGGCCGCCGGGGCCGCGGGCACGACCACCAGCCCGGCCGCGACGGCGAGTGCGAGAGCGGATCTGGACATGCGGTACCTCCGTTGGGGGGTTCGGACGGATACAGCGGGGCTCAGTTCTCCGGCAGGGCCGCCGGGTTGCGGGCGAGGAGGCCGCCGTCGACGCGGTGTTCGGCGCCGGTGACGAACGACGAGCGCGGGCCGGCCAGGAACGCCACCACCTCGGCGACCTCCTCCGGACGGGCGACGCGCCCGAGCGGGTGCGCGCGGCCCCACTCGGCGACCTGCGAGTCCTGGTCCGCGCCGCCGCGGAACAGGTCCGCGGCCCAGCGCAGCATGGGGGTGTCGACCGACCCCGGGCACACCGTGTTCGCTCGGATCCCGTCGGCCGCGTGGTCGAGGGCCATCGCCCGCGTCAGCGCGTTGATCGCGGCCTTGCTGGCGCTGTAGGCGGCGACGCCCGCCTGGGACACGAACGCCTGCACCGACGACACCGTGACGATCGTCCCGCCGCCGCGGCGCCGCAGCTCGGGGACCGCCGCCCGGCACGAGAGGAAGACGCCCTTGACGTTCACGTCCAGGACCTCGTCCCACGTCTCCTCCGACGTGTCCTCGACCGTCCCGTAGCGCTGCACCCCCGCGCAGGTCACCACGGTGTCGAGACCGCCGTGCTCGGTCACGGCCGTCCGCACCAGCGCGGCGGCCGCGTCCGCGTCCCGCACGTCGGCGACCACGCCGGTGACGGTGCGTCCCGCCGCGCGCAGCTCCTCCTCGGCGGCGCGCACCCCGTCGACCCCGCAGAACACCACGGCCGCCCCCGCATCGGCGAGACGCTCCACCACGGCCCGTCCGATCCCCAGCGACCCGCCGGTGACCAGCGCGACCTTGCCCTCGAACTCGCTCACCCCGTGCTCCCCTCGATGACGCGCGCGCGCAGCCACATCCGCCGCACCGCCCGCGGGCCCAGCTTCAGCGCCGTCCCGTTCTCCACCGCCGCCGCCAGCCCGTCGGTCGGGTAACCGGCGAACGGCTCGAGCCCGACCACGTACGCGCGGCCCCACCACGGGTGGCCGGCGGTCGCCCCGAGTTCCTGCCACAGCCACAGGTGCGGCAGCACGGACGCGTCCCACCGCACGTTCAGCCCCAGCCCGTCCGCGGGATCGACCACCGCGTACTCGTCGAGATCGGTGAGGTAGACGATCTCACTCGGTTCGCCCCTCGCGGGGACGACGCTCAGGTCGACCGTCCCGCCGCCGTCCGCGGGCACGTGCGGCCACCGGTAGGGGCCGCCCGCGCGCACCCGGCGCCCGCCCGGCGCGATCGGGGCGTCGTGCGGGACGACCCGCGCTCCGTCCGGCACGCGGATCCGGTGGCCGGGCTTGAGGAAGGGCGCACCGAACACGATGTGGTGGCCCCACATGACGTCCAGCTCGACGTCGGAGCCGTTCGCCAGTTCCTCCTCGACGACCAGCTCGGTGTCCCCCGCGACCAGCCGGAACGTCTTGACGACCCGCAGAGGCATCCGGCGCGCGCGCACGCTGAACCGAACGGCGACTTCACGTTCGTCATCGGCGACGATCTCCGCGTCCCACGGCAGCCCGGCGACCTCGCCGTGCTGGGCGAGCCGCGCGCCCCGGTAGACGCTCGGTGCGCCGCCGTTCGGCAGGACCTCCTGCCAGCCGCCCTCGTAGTGGTCGAGGAACGCCGCGACGTCGTCGCCCGCGCCGCCCGCGACGTCCCGCGGATCGCGCAGCCCGTCGGGCGACCACCACACGAAGTCCATGTCGCGCGGCTTGTAGAGGAACTCGACGACATCGCCGCCCTTGCCGGCCAGCAGGGTCACCCGCACCAGCTCGTTCTCCAGCACGAAGGCGCGCAGGCCCGCCAGGGTGATCTCCCGCAGGCGGGCGCCCCAGTTCCGCATCACGCCCAGCTCTCGGCGCCCCGGAACGCGAAGTGCTCGCCCGCCACGTAGCGGGGCCGCGGCCGGTACTCGTTCACTCCGCGCTCGCCCCGCAGATGCAGCGCGGACGGGAACGGCGACGGCTCCGCCGTGATCTTCGTGGACGTCGGGATGTACCGGATCGTCAGCCCGCACCGCCGGTACGGCGAATTGTTGGCGTTGCTCCCGTGCATGATGTTCGGGTGGTGGACTTCGACGTCCCCCGGTTCCAGCACCAGGTCCACGGCCTCGCTCTCGTCCACCTCCCGCGCGCTCTCGACCCCGAACACGGCCTCGGCGTCCTCGCGCTCCCGCACCTCGTGCAGCCCGCCGCGGTGACTGCCCGGGATGACCCGCAGGCAGCCGTTCTCCGGCGTCGAACGGTCGACGGCCAGCCACAGCGTCACCACCCGCATCGGCTCGAGCGGCCAGAACGAGCCGTCCTGGTGCCAGAGCACGGCCTTGCCCGTGTAGGGCGGCTTCGCGATGTACGCCGACGCGAACAGGGCGATGTCGGGACCGACGAACCGCTCCGCGACGTCCAGCAACCGGTCGTCCGACACGAGCCGCACCCAGAAGGGGTCCTCGGCCACGAGCTCGGTCGACAGGTCCTCGCCGCCCCGCCCGGGATGCCGCGCCTGCAGCCAGCGGACGTGCTCGTCCGCCTCGGCGATCAGGTCGGCGTCCAGCACGTTACGGAAGATCGCGTAGCCGTCCGTCTCGTAGCGCTGCATCGGATCCATCGGGCCCTCCATGGCGTGTGAAGCACGGCACATGAAGTGTTAGTCATCAGATCACTTGTTGTCTAGATGTATCGTCGCCCCATCACAGACGGGAGCCGCCATGCAGAACATCCGCGTCGCGCTGATCGGCGAGTGCATGATCGAACTGAGCCACCTCGCGCCCGACCGGCTGGCGATCGGCTACGCTGGCGACGCCTACAACGTGGCCGTGTACCTCGCCCGCTCCGCACCCGTCGACGTCCAGTTCGTCACGGCCGTCGGCGACGACCCCTACAGCGCCCAGATGCGCGCCGCCTGGGCCGCCCACAACGTCGGCTCCGCCCACACCCGCGTGATCCCGGGCGGCCAGCCGGGCCTCTACCTCATCCGCACCGACGACCACGGCGAGCGGACCTTCCACTACTACCGATCACAGTCCGCCGCCCGTTCGCTCTTCGGCCCCGGGCACCCCGACGAACTCGACGACGCCCTCGCCGGCCACGACCTCGTCTACCTGTCGGGCATCACCCTGTCGATCCTCACCACGTCCGCCCGCGCCCGCCTCCTCGGCGTCCTCGACGAGACCCGCCGCCGCGGCGGCCGCGTCGCCTTCGACGGCAACTACCGCCCCGCGGGCTGGCCGTCGCCGAACCTCGCCGCCCTCGCCGTGTCGGACGTCCTGGCCCGCACCGACATCGCCCTCCCCACCTTCGAGGACGAACGCGCCCTGTTCGGCGACCGCACCCCCGAGGACACCGTCCGCCGCCTCCGCGCGTCCGGCATCACCGAGATCGCCGTCAAGCTCGGCCCCCGGGGCAGCCTCATCGCCGACGCCCGCACCACCGAGCCGGTGCCCGCCCGCCACGTCGCGAACGTCGTCGACACGACGGCCGCCGGGGACTCCTACAACGGCGCCTACCTGGCCGCCCGCCTCACCGGCGCCCCCCGCCGCCGGGCCGCCGAATCCGCGACCGCCCTGGCCGCCGAGGTCATCACCCACCGGGGAGCCCTCCTCCCCGCCCCCGCCACGACCTGACCGCCCGCCGGACGTGAGCGATCGCACCCTCGCGCCCCGCCGTCACCGAAGGTCCGCTCCGCCCGGAGCCGCAAAATCTCGACCAGGTTTCACCCAAACGGCCCGCGCCCCGGCGGCCCTCGCCACCCTGACCGCGCCCGCCCGCGGGGCAGGGCGCCCGCCCCGGCCGTCACCCCCGCCGGAGCGGACCTGCGATCGCCCGCGAAGCCGGATCCGAACGGAGCGGGAACCCGTTCGCGAAGCGGCCGCCGGGCGCGGTCCCGGGGCCGCTCCCCGCCACCAACGCCACAAACACGCGAGTTGGAGTCTCGCGGAGTGCTTCGCAGGCGGTAGTTTCGAAGGCAGCGGGACCATCCTGCGAGGGAGTGACGTGACCGAGGAAACCGCTGCAATGCCGGCCAGTACGAAGTTGTCCGTCCGCGACGTGGTGACGGTGAAGTTGCCCGCCGCGAGCGCGTACCTGTCCGTCCTGCGTACCGCCACCGCGGGGCTCGCCGCGCGGCTGGACTTCACGCTGGACGAAATCGAGGACCTGCGCATCGCGGTCGACGAGGCGTGCGCGATGCTGCTGGCCCAGGCCGTCCCGGGGACGGACCTGTCGTGCGAGTTCGAGCTGACCGGGGAGGCGATGCGCATCTCCGTGTCGGTGCTGACCGTGGACGGCCGGGAGCCCAGCCGTGACACGTTCGCGTGGACGGTCCTGTCGTCGCTGGCCGGCGAGGTGGACGCGCGTGCGGGCTCCGACGACCGGGTCACCGTGACGCTGCAGAAGCGGCGCGGTGCGGGTGGGGCCCAGTGACGGAGAAGACGACCCTGGCGGGCGAGGACAACGAGCGGTCCGAGAGCGCGGTCCCGGACCGCGCCCGGGCGCGCGCCCTGTTCGAGCGCCTCGCCGAGCTGCCGGAGGGCGACCCGGAGCGCCAGCGCATCCGCGACCAGCTCGTGGAGCTGCACCTGCCCCTGGTGGAGTACCTCGCGCGGCGGTTCCGCAACCGCGGCGAGTGGCTGGACGACCTCATCCAGGTCGCCACGATCGGGCTGATCAAGTCGATCGACCGGTTCGATCTGGAGCGCGGCGTGGAGTTCTCCACCTACGCGACGCCGACGATCGTCGGCGAGATCAAGCGGCACTTCCGCGACAAGGGCTGGGCGGTCCGGGTGCCGCGCCGGCTGCAGGAGCTGAAGCTGTCGCTCACCAAGGCGATCAGCGACCTGGCGCAGCGGGAGGGCCGCGCGCCGACGGTCAGCGAGCTGGCCGCCCACCTGCAGATGAGCGAGGAGGAGGTGCTGGAGGGCCTGGAGTCGGCGAACGCCTACTCCACGGTGTCCCTGGACGCACCGGACTCCGGTGACGAGGACGCCCCCGCGGTGGCGGACTCGCTCGGCATGGTGGACGAGTCGCTGGAGGGCGTCGAGTACCGCGAGTCCCTCAAGCCGCTGCTGGAGAAGCTGCCCGCGCGGGAGAAGAAGATCCTGCTGCTGCGGTTCTTCGGCAACATGACGCAGTCGCAGATCGCGGCCGAGCTCGGCATCTCGCAGATGCACGTGTCGCGGCTGCTCGCGCGGACGCTGGCGCAGCTCCGCGAAGGGCTGACGGCGGACGAGTGACCCGTGCGGGCCCGGTGGCTTCGGCCGCCGGGCCCGTCACTTTCCGCGCGACGGCTTCCCCGCGGGCCGCTCCGCGTCCCCGCCGCCGTCTTTCTCGCCGCCCTCGCCGTTCTCGTCCGCCCCGCCCTTCTCGTCCGCCCCGCCCTTCTCGTCCGCCCCGCCCTTCTCGTCCGCCCCGCCCTTCTCGTCCGCCCCGCCCTTCTCGTCCGCCTCGTCGTCCTCGTCGTGGTCGGTGACGAGCCAGGCGGTGCTGGGCGGGCTGAGCACGGTGACCAGGGCGAGGACGGCGGCGACGCCGAGCGGGACGCCGATGGCGTACTGCTCGGCCTGCCACAGCGACCACGCCACCGGCAGCGCGAAGAGCTGGGTGAGGACGGCCGGGGCGCGGCTCCACTGGTCGGCGCGCACGAGGCCGCGGGCGCAGGCGAGCATCCCGATCCCGCCGGCGAGGGCGAGGACGGTCACGCCGATCGCGCTGACCGGGTCGACGGGTTCCCCGATGGCGGTCTCCACGCCGACGTACCCGCCGTACACGACGGCGGCGACGCCCTCCGCGGCCTCGAGGCCGGCGGCGGCGTACACGGTCTTGGGGCGGGCGGCGCTCAGACGCTTGGACACAACGAAACCCTACTCGGCCCGCCCCGATGGGCTCTCCCGGGTCGCCGCGGGCGGGCGCGCGGCGGCCGTCCGGGGAACGCCCGGGGGAACGCCCGGTGCGACTCTCGGTAACCTGGCGCCGTGCGCGCCATGCTCATCGCCAACCCCAAGGCGACCTCCACCTCCCGGCGGGCCCGCGATCTGCTGGTCCGGGCCTGCGCCGGCGACCTCGACCTCGTCATCGCCGAGACGGGGCACCGCGGGCACGCCGTGGAACTCGCCCGGGACGCCGCCACGGACGGTTACGACGTCGTCGTCGCGGTCGGCGGGGACGGGACGGTCAACGAGGCCGTGAACGGCCTGCTGTCGGCGGGCGTCGCCGAACCTCCCGCGCTGGCGGTGCTGCCGTGCGGGAGCGCGAACGTGTTCGCGCGGGCGCTCGGGCTGCCCGACGACCCGATCGGCGCGACCCGGGTCGTCCTGGAGGCGCTGCGGGCGGGCCGGTACCGGACGGTCGGGCTGGGCGCGGCCCGGCCGGGCGACGGCCCCGAGCGGTACTTCACGTTCTGCGCGGGCGTCGGGCTGGACGCGGAGGTCGTGCGGGAGGTCGAGCGGCATCGCGGAACGGGGCGGAAGGCCCATCCGTCGCTCTATGTTCGAACGGCCGTTCGCCATTTCTTCGCGGGCACGGATCGGCGCCGGCCCGCGCTCACGTTGGAACAGCCGGGGCGCCCGCCGAAATCGGGCCTGTTCCTGGTGTTCATCTCTAATACGTCCCCGTGGACATTCGTGGGCCGCTTCCCGGTGAATCCGAGTCCGCTCGCGCACTTCGCGCGGGGGCTCGACGTGTTCGGGATCCGGTCGCTGCGGGTGGGGCCGACGCTGGCGGCCGTGGCGGGGATGCTGCTCTCCCGCACCCGCCCTGTGCAGGGACGGGACGTGGTGAACGTGCACGACGCGGCGGAGGTCACGGTGCGCGCGGAGCGTCCCGTCGCCTTTCAGCTCGACGGCGACTACCTTGGCGAGCACCGCAGTGTGACGTTCCGTTCGGTCCCGAAGGCGGTCAGGATCGTCATATGAGGCACCCCGGTCGTTGTGTTGAGATCCAAGTAACATGATCGACCCACTGATGTGACACATGCGACACCCATACTTTGAGAATCGTTTCTCAAAGGTCTTGCGCCTGGTAGCGCGCCCCTGACACGCTCAAAGTGCGCCCGAACGACAGGGGTCCCGACGACGCCGGCCACCTGCACGCGGCGCCGTCGAACAACCACCCCTGGACCCGGCCACCGCCGCTCCGGGCGTTCGCGACATGTGAAACCGTTCACAATTGGGTGGAGTGTCTCCACCACCTGACGAAGGAGTGGACCGCATGGACTGGCGCCACCGCGCAGCCTGCCGTGACGTGGACCCCGAGCTGTTCTTCCCGATCGGCAACACCGGGCCCGCGATCCTGCAGATCGAAGAGGCCAAGCAGGTATGCCGGCGCTGTGACGTCACCGACGCCTGCCTGCGCTGGGCGCTGGAGTCCGGGCAGGACTCGGGCGTCTGGGGCGGCATGGGCGAGGACGAGCGCCGCGCCCTCAAGCGCCGCGCGGCCCGCGCCCGCACCCGCGCCAACGCGAGCCTGTAACCGGCGTCCGCGCCACGGCGCCGCCTCCGAGCCCGTCCGGCCGGAGAGCCGACCCGGCGCCGCGAGAACCCCGAAGTGCCCGTGACCCCGGTCACGGGCACTTCGCCGTGCGGGACGGTCACCGGCGGGGCGGCCCGGAGCGGTGATCGATGTCCAGCGGGACGTCCACGACGACCTCCGTGCCGCCGCTCTCGCGCCGCCGGAAATCCAGGTTCCCGCCGAGCTCCCCCACGATCAGCGTGCGGACGATCTGCAGCCCGAGGCTGTTGCTGCTCTCCACGTCGAAGTCGGCGGGCAGCCCCACCCCGTCGTCGGCGACCACCACGACGAGGCGCCGCTCGGCGGCCGCGACGTCCCGGACGTCCGGGCCGTCCGGCCGCGGCTCCGGTTCGCCCACCTCCGACAGCTCCCCCCACACCGGCTGCCGCGCCGCCCTGCGCCGCAGGTCGGACGGCTCGTCGGCCGCGCCGTCACGGCCGCCGCCGATCCGGTGCGCGCTGACCTCGAGCGTCCCGAACCGGTTCGCGAGACCGTGCTCCAGGGCGTTCTGCAGCAGCTCGGTCAGCGCCATCGCGAGCGGCGTCGCGATCTCCGCGGGCAGCACCCCGAAGTTCCCGGTCCGCTTCGGCGTGACCTTGGTCTCCGGGGTCGACACCTCCCCCGCCATCGTGATGACCCGGTCGGCGATGTCGTCGAAGTCGATCAGCTCGTCCGGGGTGAGCGACAGCGTCTCGTGCACGATCGCGATCGACCCGACCCGCCGGACCGCCTCGTCCAGCGCCGCCCGCCCCTCCGGGATCCGCAGCCGCCGCGCCTGCAGCCGCAGCAGCGCCGCGACCGTCTGCAGGTTGTTCTTCACCCGGTGGTGGATCTCCCGGATGGTCGCGTCCTTCGTCATCAGCTCCCGGTCCCGCCACCGCAGCTCGGTGACGTCCCGGCACAGGACGATCGCGCCGATCCGGGTGCCGCCGACGACCAGCGGGATCGTCCGCAGCTGCATGATCGGGCCGTGCGCCTCCACCTCGACCTCGCGCGGCGCGCGGCCGCTGAGCAGCACGCTCAGCGCCTCCTCCAGCGGCTCCCCGGTGTCGCACAGCTCCGCGGTGATCTCCCCGAGGTTCTCGCCCACCAGGTCCGCCGGGTAGCCGAGCCGCCGGTACGCCGACTGCGCGTTCGGGCTCGCGTACGTCACGCGTCCCGACCGGTCCAGCCGCATCAGCCCGTCCCCGACGCGCGGCGACCGCACCAGGTTCGGCTCCTCCCCCGGCACCGGGAACCGCCCCTCGGAGATCATCTTCGCGAGGTCGCTGGCGGACTGCAGGTACGTCAGCTCCAGCCGGCTCGGCGTCCGCGCCGAACTCAGGTTCGTGCTCCGCTGGATCACCCCGAGGATCTTCGCGCCGCGCCGCACCGGGATCGACTCCTCCCGCACCGGGATGCCGCTCCCCCACTCCGGGTCGCCCTCCCGGACGATCCGGCGCTCCCGCCACGCGACGTCGATCAGCTTCCGGCGTCCCGTCCGGACCACCTTCCCGACCAGGTCCTCCGGGTACGCGGTGGGGCCGGTCGTGGGCCGCATCTGCGCGATCGCCACCCAGCCCGGGACGGCCGCGCCGGTGTCGAGCGCCCGGTTGCGCCCGTCCGCGGGCGGCGCGTCCCCGATCCGCAGCGGCACCCACAGCAGCAGGTCGGCGAACGACAGGTCGGCGAGCAGCTGCCAGTCCGACACGAGGGCGTGCAGCCACTCCACGTCCGTCTCGGTCAGGTCGGTGTGATCACGGACCAGATCGGTCAAGGTAGGCACACCACCATCATCGCCCATCGCTTTTGGCGCGGCCCGCGCGTCCCCCTCCCGGGGCGGCCTGGCAGGATTCCCGCATGAACGCCGCCGCGGACCCGCTCGCCAGGTTCCGGGACGCGGCCGCGCGGCGGGACGCGGCGGGGCTGCGCCGCACGCTCCGGCCGCGCAGCCGCGACCTGATCGACCTGGCGTCCAACGACTACCTCGGGCTGTCCGACGACCCCCGCCTCGCCGCCGGCGCCGCCGCCGCGGCCCGCGCGTTCGGGACGTGCTCCACCGGGTCCCGGCTGGTCACCGGCACCACCGAGCTGCACACCGAGCTCGACCGGCGGCTCGCCGCGTTCACCGGCGCGGCCGCCGGGCTCGTGTTCTCCTCCGGCTTCCTCGCCAACCTCGGCGCCGTCACCGCGCTCTCGGGCCCCGACGTCCTCGTGGTGTCCGACCAGGCGAACCACGCCTCGATCGTCGACGCCTGCCGGCTGTCGCGGTCCCGCGTCGCGATCGTCCCGCACCGCGACACCGCCGCCGTCGCCGAGGCCCTCGCCGACCGCGACGAGGACCACGCGATCGTCGTCACCGACGCCGTGTTCTCCGTGGACGGCGACGTCGCGCCCCTCGCGGACCTGCACGCGCTCGCCCGGTCGCACGGCGCCCTCCTCGTGATCGACGAGGCGCACGCCCTCGGCGTCGTCGGCGCGGGCGGCCGCGGCGCCGCGCACGCCGCCGGCCTCGCGGGCGAACCCGACGTCGTCCTCACGCTCACGCTGTCGAAGTCGCTCGCGTCCCAGGGCGGCGCGGTCCTCGGCGCCCCCGAGGTGATCGACGCCCTGGTCGACACGGCCCGCTCGTTCATCTTCGACACGGGCCTGAACCCGCCCGCCGTGGGCGCCGCCCTGGCCGCCCTCGACGTCCTGGAGGCCGACCCCGGCCTGCCCGCCCGCGCCCGCGCCGTCGCCCGCCGGATGACCCGGCTCGCGGCCGATTCCGGTCTCGAGACCGCCGAGCCCGCGGCGGCCGTCGTCCCCGTCTACCTGGGCGAGCCGCACACCGCCCTCCGCGGCGCCGGGATCTGCGCTGACCACGGCGTCCGCGTAGGCTGTTTCCGGCCGCCCTCGGTGCCGAAGGGACGCGCGTGCCTGCGGCTGACCGCCCGCGCCACGGTGGACGAGGCCGACCTCACAAGCCTCGGGGACGCCCTGGCGGAGATCGCGCGCGCTACCGGCCGTAGTCTTCACGCATAACATCGGGGAGAACCGATGATGAACGTGAGGAGATGCCGTGACGGAGGTCAGGGGCGGACCCCGGCACGGGGGCGGATTCGAGCACGGATTCGATCGGGCCTCGTTGAGCGACATCGGTAGGCACCACTCGAGCCACGCACCCCGCATCCCGAAGTACTACAAGCTCAAGGAACTGCTGGTCGAGCTGATCCAGTCGCTCCCGCCCGGCAGCCCGCTGCCCCCCGAACGCGCCCTCGCGGAGAAGTACGAGACGTCCCGCACCACCGTCCGGCAGGCCCTCGCCGAACTCGTCGTCGAGGGACGCCTGCAGCGCATCCAGGGCAAGGGCACGTTCGTCGCCAAGCCGAAGGTGTCCCAGGAGCTGCAACTCGTCAGCTACACCTCCGACATGCGGCACCACGGCCTGCGGCCAGAGACCCGCATCCTCGAGGCCGGGTACGTCAGCGCCGACGAGCACCTCGCCGCCCTCCTCGGGATCCGCCCCGGCGGCCGCGTCCTGCGCGTCCACCGGCTCCGCCTCGCCGACGGCGAGCCGATGTCGATCGACACCTCGCACCTGCCCGCGCGCCGCTTCCCGGGCCTCCGCCGCGAGCTGTCCCGCCACCACTCGCTGTACGAGACGCTCGCGACCGCCTACGACGTCCACCTCACCGAGGCCGAGGAGACGATCGAGACCGTCCTCGCCACCCCGCACGACGCGCAGCTCCTCGGCGTCGACGTCGGCCTGCCGATGCTCCTGCTGTCCCGGCACGCCTTCGACACGACGGGCCAGCCGGTCGAGTGGGCCCAGTCCCTCTACCGCGGCGACCGGTACAAGTTCATCACCCGCCTGCGCCGCCACTGATCTGACCCGCGCACCACTCCCCCGGCACCTGAACGCAACGCGACGTCGCGCGTCCGCCGGAACGTCGCCGGCGCGCCCCGTCCGTCCGGCCGGCGGAGCCGGGGCGGACGGGTGGGCGGCGGGCCGTCAGAGGGTCTTGCTGAGGGCCTTGATGGGCATCTGGAGGTCGGTGAGCAGGTCGAGGTCCTTCTCGGCGGGGCGGCCCAGGGTCGTGAGGTAGTTGCCGACGATGATCGCGTTGATGCCGCCGAGCATGCCCTCGCGGGTGCCGAGGTCGCCGAGGGTGAGCTCGCGGCCGCCCGCGTAGCGCAGGATCGTCCGGGGCAGGGCGAGCCGGAACGCGGCGATGGTGCGCAGGGCGTCCGCGCCCTCGACGAGCGGCAGGTCGGAGAACGGGGTGCCGGGGCGGGGCGCGAGGAAGTTCAGCGGGACCTCGTCGGGCTCCAGCTCGGCGAGCTGGCCGGCGAACTCGGCGCGCTGCTCGACGGTCTCGCCCATCCCGATGATGCCGCCGCAGCACACCTCCATGCCGGCGTCCTTCACCATGCGCAGGGTGTCCCAGCGCTCCTCCCACGAATGGGTGGTGACGACGTTCGGGAAGTGCGAGCGGGCGGTCTCCAGGTTGTGGTTGTAGCGGTGGACGCCCATCGCGGTGAGCTCGTCGACCTGCTCCTGGGTGAGCATCCCGAGCGAGCACGCGATGTTGATCTCGACGGCGTCGTTGATGGCCCGGACCCCGTCGCGCACCTGCGACATCAGGCGCTCGTCCGGGCCGCGGACGGCCGCGACGATGCAGAACTCGGTGGCGCCGGTCTTCGCGGTCTCCTTCGCGGCCTCGACCAGCTCGGGGATGTTCAGCCACACCGAGCGCACCGGCGACTCGAACTGGCCGGACTGCGAGCAGAAGTGGCAGTCCTCGGGGCAGCCGCCGGTCTTGAGCGACACGATCCCCTCGACCTCGACCTCGGGGCCGCACCAGCGCATCCGGACCTCGTGGGCGAGCGCGAGCAGCTCCTCGAGACGGTCGTCCGGCAGGGTCAGGCACTCCAGGACCTGGTCGGCCGCGAGCCCCTCGCCCTCCTCCAGCACCTGCCTACGGGCGATCTCCAGAATGTCGCTCACGTGTTCTCCTTGTCGAGGCCGTAGCTGTCGCGGAAGGTAGCAGGGTCGAAGGCGCCGCCGAACGCGGGGGCCAGGCCGCGGTGCGCGGCGACGAGGAACTCGGGGGCGTCCAGGGCGCCCGCGCCTTCGGGCAGCGCGCCCGCGAGGGGACGGGCGGCGATGGTCTCCAGGTCCCGGATGTTGCTGCGCTGCGCGAGGTCCGGCTCGTCCGGCCAGGCGCCGATGACGACGCCCGCGAGCTGCACGCCGCGGTGCGCCATCGCCTCCAGCGTCAGCGCCGTGTGGTTGAGGGTGCCGAGGTCCGGGCGGGTGACGACGACGACCGCGGCGCCCAGCCAGCGCGCGAGATCGGCGATCGTGCCGCCCTCCTCGTCGTAGCGGACGAGGAGGCCGCCCGCGCCCTCCACGAGCACGAGGCGGCGGTCGTCCGCCAGGGCCCGGACGCGTTCGGCGACCTCGGGCAGCCGCACCGGCGGCGCCCCGGCGACCCGGGCGGCGGCGGCCGGCGACAGCGGGTCGGGGAACCGCGCGAACTCGTGCACGTCCTCGATCCCGGCGAGCCGGCGGACGTCGCCCAGATCGCCGGGCTCCCCCGGCGCGACGCCCGTCTGCCCGGGTTTGACGACCGCGACCGACGTGCCGCGCGCGGCGGCGACGGCGGCCAGCGCCGCCGTCACGACGGTCTTCCCCACGCCGGTACAGGTCCCGGTGATCACGAGCACGCTCACGCCCGGCACACTAGCGCGGGCCCCGGCGCGCGGTCCGTCGCCGAATCCCACAGGTTTCGGCGGGGCGGTTTGTAAAACCGGCCCTCGCGGCGGGATCAGCCCCCGAGGGCCTCGGCCACCTCCCGGGCGACGGTCCGCAGGTCGGGGTCGAGCTGATCGAGGCGGGCGTCGAGGTCGGCGGCGAAGGTCAGGCGCTCGACGTCCGGGGCGGGACGCGCCTCGGGCATCCACGCGGAGTGGATGAGGAACGGGACGGTCGTGCCGTGCGGCGGCGCGAGGACGGCGACGGGCCCGCGGCCCACGTCGGCGGCGTCGAACAGCTCGACGCGGAACCGGTCGTCGTTGTGGACGGCGACGACGAGGTAGCCGTCGTGACCGCCCGGGGAGGCGCCGGCGTACCGGGTGCCGTCCCGCCCGGCGGCGCCGCGCGGGACGAACGCGGGCGACGTCGGGTAGTCGTCGAGGGCGAACGTCCACTCGGCGAGGGGTTCGAGGTCGTCGCGGTCGTGGGTGACGAGGACGGCCGGGGTCTCCTCGGCGGGGAACAGCGAGGTGTCGACCCGGCCCTCGTAGTTGCGGAGGGCCCGCCGGTTGATCGCCTCGGGGTGGAACCCGATGTAGACGAGGTGGTGCCGGGTCGGGTCGGACTGCCCTTCGAGGCTCCAGTCGATGGCCGACAGTTCGGCCTGCCACCAGCGGGACGGGTTCTGGGCGCGCGCGCGTTCGCGCACCTGCCCGGTCTCGGGGTCGAACTGCATGATGGTCGTGAACGCCGGGGTCATGCCGTGGCAGTACATTCCGCGCAGGGCGGGGTCGATGGGGCGACCGTGCACGTCGACGTCGTCCTCGCGCAGGTACATCCCGATGTCCACGCCCGGGGTGTTCTCCATGACGATCTGGACGCCGTCTGAGTCGTCGTAGCGCGCGTAGAAGTGGTTCACCTCGGGCGCGATCCGGAACTCCTTGCAGGCGACCGCGCTCTTGCCGGGGACGAGGTCGTCCTTGCGGACGAGCAGAAGCGGACCGTCGGGGTTGTTGGCGACCGTCCGGTCCCCGCCGAAGATCTCATCGGGGTCGATCTTGAAGGCGGTGTCGGCGAGGACGAGCCAGTCGCGCGTCTGCGTGATGGTGTGCGTGGCCTGCGGCAGCACCGCGTTCTCGACGTCCCAGCGGTGCACCCGCGAGCCCGTCCCGTCGTAGCGGATCACCGAGACGGTGCCGGTGAGGACGTCGCGGCTGACGCTCCACATGCAGCCGCGGTCGGGGTCGACCACGGGGTGCGCGGTGGTCGAGATCAGCGGCAGCACGGCCTGGTCCATCGCGGGCTTCCAGTCGTCGCGGTGCCCGACCTCCGCGACGAACCCGAGCGTGACCGGGTCGACCTCGACGGGCCGTCCGGCGTCCCATGTCGCGAACAGGCGGTCGCCCCACGGCAGCGGGGCCGTGTTGGCGCAGTTGACGAACCCCCACGGCGAGCTCGTCCCGACGGGGCCGGGGGTGAACAGGTCGGGGCGCGCCCGCTTCAGCCGGACGGACGGGGTGTCGAGCACGCGGGCCCGCCACGGGAACCGGCCGCCGGGGCCGGGCCGCAGCGGCAGCCGCGCCATGATCCCGTCGCCGAAGAACGCGTGCACGGGGTGGCTGCGCTGGTCGGAGGCGCTGACGACGTAGTGCCCGCGCACGTCGTCCGGCCAGGCTCCGGCGATCACCTCCAGGTCCATGTCGGGGTGGTCCGCACCGAGGATCGAACGTGGTACCGGCATGACGCCTCCAGGGGGTCGGCTCCCGCCAATCAACCGTGCGAGGGCGGGCGTCGTCAACCCTCTAACGACTATGGCCGGGACGTCCGGGGGCGCGGCTAACCTGGGCTCGGCCCCGTCCGTCCCGGCGGGGCCGCGAACCGGATCCGGAGGTGCATCGGTGCCCGAACCCGTGATCGTCCGGACGGCGCGGCCGGACGAGTACGACCTGATCGGCGCGCTGACCGTCGAGGTGTACGTGCACAGCGGGCTGGTCTCGCCGGAGTCGTCGTACGTGGCGAAGCTCGCCGACGCCGCCGACCGCGCCGCCAAGACCGAGCTGCTGGTCGCCGACGTCCGCGGCGAGGTCGCGGGCGCCGTCGCGTACTGCCCGCCCGGCAGCCCGTACGCCGAGCTGGCCGCGCCCGACGAGGCCGAGTTCCGCATGCTGGCCGTCCTGGCGAAGGCGCGCGGCCACGGCGCGGGACGCGCGCTGGTGGCGGCCTGCGTCGACCGTGCGCGCGCCGCCGGCCTGTGCGGGCTGCGCCTGTCGACGCAGGCGAACATGACCGACGCGCACCGCCTCTACGACCGGATGGGCTTCGCCCGCACCCCCGACCGCGACTGGTCCCCCGTCCCCGGCCTGCGCCTCATCACCTATGCCCTGACCTGGTGACCCGCCCTGACCTGGCGACCCGCCCTGCGGCTCGCGGACGCGCGGCGGTCAGGGGCGCGCGGTGGTCAGGGGCGCGCGGTGGTCAGGGGCGCGCGGTGGTCAGGGGCGCGCGGTGGTCAGGGGCGCGCGGTGGCGTCCCCGGCGGGACCCGGGCCCGGGGCGTCGCCGCGGAGGTCGCCGTGCTCGGAGCAGCGCGCCGTCCAGCCGAGCGGCGTCACCTGCACGACCATCCGGCGGCGGCAGCGGGCGCAGTAGCGGGGCGGCTCCATCAGCCGGGCGGCGCGGCAGCCCGCGTGGTCGCCCCGGTCGGCGGGCTCGCCGCAGCGGTCGCAGTACGTCTCCACGATGGGCTACCGTACCCGCGGACCAGTCGGCGACGGCGACGAGGTCGCCGCCCTCGGCCGCCTTCCGGGCGCGGCGACCGTCTCCGCGCGGACGTCGGCCACGGCTCTTCCCCTCCCGGACGGTTCAGCGGTGCTCGGGGGCGCGCATGCGCGCCACCAGGCCCGTGTCGTAGGAGCCGTCCGCGAACTCGGGACGGCCGAGCAGCTCCGCGTGGAAGGGCAGGTTCGTCGCGAGCCCCTCGATGCGGAACGCGTCCACCGCGGCCCGCGCCCGGCTCAGCGCGTGCGCACGGTCGTCGCCGTGCACGCACAGTTTGGCCAGCAGCGGGTCGTAGTGGGGCGTGACGGTGTTGCCCTCGGCGTAGCCGGCGTCGATGCGGATGCCGTCGCCGACGGGCTCCTCCCACACCTTGATGCGGCCGGGCGAGGGCAGGAAACGCTCGGGGTCCTCGGCGTAGACGCGGAACTCGATGGCGTGGCCGCGGGGGTCCGGGAAGGCGTCCCGGACGGGCTCGCCGGCGGCGATCCGGAACTGCAGCCCGACGAGGTCGACGCCGGCGACGAGTTCGGTGACGGGGTGCTCCACCTGGAGGCGGGCGCTCATCTCGAGGAAGTGGCACTCCTGCGCGGCGGGGTCGACGAGGAACTCGACGGTTCCGGCGCCGCGGTAGCCGACCGCTTCGCCGGCCCGGACGGCGGCGGCCAGCATGCGCTCGCGGAGTTCGGGGGCGACGCCGGGCGACGGCGACTCCTCGACGAGTTTCTGGTGGCGGCGCTGCACGGAGCAGTCGCGGTCGCCGAGCGCGACGATCGTCCCGTCGGGCAGCCCGAGGATCTGCACGTCGACGTGGCGGGCGTGCGGCACGAACCGTTCGAGGAGGATGTCGGCGCGGCCGAAGACGCGTTCGCCGCGGGCGCGGGCGGTCTCGTAGGCGCGGCGCAGGCCCGCCTCGTCGTGCGCGGCGCTCATCCCGATGCCGTTGCCGCCCGCGGCGGGCTTGACCATGACGGGGTAGCCGATGCGCTCGGCCTCCTCGACGGCGGTGTCGGCGTCCGGGACCGGCTCCCACACGCCGGGCACGACGGGGACGCCCGCCTCCTTCACCAGGTTCCGGGCGTTGATCTTGTCGCCGAGCCGGGCGATGGCGAGCGGCGGCGCGCCGACCCAGACCAGGTCGCGGGCGGCGACCTGGCGGGCGAAGTCCGCGTTCTCCGCGAGGAACCCGTAGCCGGGGTGGACGGCCTGCGCGTTCGTCCGCCGCGCCGCCTCGATGATCGCGGGGGCGTTGAGGTAGCTGCGGGCGGGTTCGGCGGGGCCGATGAGGATCGCCTCGTCGGCCTCGGACACGAACGGCAGGTCGGCGTCGGCCTGCGAGTACACCGCGATGGCCTTGAGGCCCATCGCGCGTGCGGTGTGGATGATCCGGCTGGCGATCTCTCCCCGGTTCGCCACGAGCACGGACTCGAACACCTGCGGACTCTCCTTCGGGGGACGGCGGGCCGGTCGGGCACCGCCCCGGCCGACACTAGCGGCCGCGGCGGTGCCCGTCCGGCCGCACGGGTGACAAATACCGGGCCGTGGATTTGTCGCTCACGGCCGGGGGCGGCGGTCCACGACGCGGCTGAGCGCCTCGACGACCGTCGGATCGTACTCGGCGGCGGAGTCGAGCCGCAGTCGTTCCAGGACGGCCGCGCCGCGGTCGCGGTCGGGCGATTCGCCGACCAGGTCGTCGTAGGCGTTGGCGACCTTGATGATACGGCTGGCGAGGGGCGGCGCGACGGGACGGTCGGCGTCGCCGTCGCCCGCGTCGGACGCGTCGTCGGCGGGCCGTCCCGTCCGGTAGGGGTGCGAGGAGAGCCGGACGATGTGCGCGACCCGGTCGAGGACGCCGGTCTCCTTGATGACCTCGGCGCCGAGTTCGGCGATGCGGCGCTGCTCCGCGGGGGACGCGAGGACGGTGGCGCCGCCGGGGATCGGGTCGCCGAGGGACAGCTGCCCGATGTCGTGCATGAGCGCCGCGTACTCCAGTTCGAGGAGTTCGGCCTCGGCCATGCCGAGCTCGCGGCCCATCGCGACGGCGAACTCGGCGACCCGGCGTGAGTGGCCGGTCTCGACGTAGCCGCCGACCTCGGTGACGCGCGACAGGGCGCGGACGGTCTGCAGGTAGGTGGCGCGGACGCCCGCGTACCGGCGGAACGCGAACTGGGTCACCAGGATCGGCACCGTGAAGATCAGCAGCGCGGCCTGTCCCATCGCGGTGGTGGACACGGCGATGAGCATGGCGGTGGCGCTGGTCGCCGCGCACAGCGCCATCTTCGCGCCGATCTCGTCGCGCAGCGCGATGCCGAACCGGGTGCGGACGGCCTCGGCGCGGATCAGCGCGGCGATCACCACGTCGGTGAAGCAGGACGCGACGACGACCAGGCCCATCGCGGCGAGCAGCAGGTACCAGGCGAGGTGGAAGTCCAGGAGCGGGCGGAAGCACAGTGCGACGATCGAGACGGTGAACAGCCGCCGCGCCATCGCGTCCGGGCGGGGGGTGCGGCCGACGGCGATGTGCGGCAGCGACCCGATCAGCATGCCGACGGCGGTGACGGCGACGACCTGCAGCGGCGAGTGGACGGCGGGGACGACGCCGAGCGGCGCGTCCGCCGGGGCGCCCTCGGGGCCGGCGCCGACGAGCAGCGCGTAGCCGATGGCGCCGACGGTGGCGATGGGCGCCATCTCCCGGTTGCCGGGCATCACCATGCGGAACAGCTCGCCGAGCGCGATGAGGACGCCGAAGATGACCGCGATGTCGGGCTGGACGAGCCCGACGGCGGCGACCTGGGTGATCGCGACGACGACGAACAGCCCGGCCGTCGCGATGAGCAGGAGCTGGCCGGAGTCGATGGACTGCCACGCGGCCCGTTCCCGGGCGCGGATCTGGGTGCTGGTCACGCTTGCTTTCCCGCCGGGTCGGTCACTTGCGCACTTCGTCCCCGGCGACGCGCAGCGGCGCGCTGGGGTCGTCGTGGTCCTGCCGGGTGGTCTCCGCGACGTCGTCGTCGGGCGGCGTCATCGGCTTGGGCGGCTCCCAGCCGTCCCGTTCGATCGCGCGCAGGAACGCCTCGACCATGACGGGGTCGAAGTGGTCGCCGGTGCAGCGCTGCAGTTCCGCGACGGCCTCCTCGATGCTGCGGGCGGGCCGGTAGGAACGGGTGGAGGTCATGGTGTCGAACGCGTCGGCGACGGAGATGACGCGGGCGAACTCGGGGATCTCGTCGCCGGCGAGGCCCATCGGGTAGCCGCGCCCGTTCACCTTCTCATGGTGGTGCATGATGCCGGCGAGCGCCTCGTCGAGGAAGCCGATCTCCCGGACGATCTCCAGTCCGCGCATCGGGTGCAGCTGGATCGCGGCGAACTCCTCCTCGGTCAGCGGCCCGTTCTTCTGCAGGACCTTGGTGGGCACGCCGAGCTTGCCGACGTCGTGCAGCATCCCCGCGTAGCGGATGGCCTCGACCCGGTCGGGCCGCATCCCGATCTCCTTGGCGATCATCACGGAGCCCCGGGAGACGCGTTCGGAGTGGCCGCGGGTGTAGTAGTCCTTCGTCTCGACGGCCTGGCAGAGCGACGCGAGGGTGGCGGCGTGCGCCTGGTGCTGGTCGTGCGCCTGCTCCATCGCCCAGCGGGCGATGAACAGCGGCAGCAGCACCAGGACGGCGGCGAGCGGCCCGACCCGCGGCCACAGCCCGGCGATGAGCAGGCCGAACATGCCGTAGGCGAGGCAGCCGACGGCGAGCTGGCCGCTGTCGCGGATCAGCTCGCGGGGCGCCGCCTGCCGGCTGAGCAGCAGCACCCCGGCGGTGAGCGCGAGGTTCACGAGGACGAACGCGACGAGCGCGCCGAGGAACGGTCCGATGACGTTCTCGACCCAGCGGGCCTGCTCGGGGCGGAAGCGGTCACCGCCGAGCAGTTCGAAGACGGTTCCGGCGATGAAGCCGCTGAGCGCGAACTGCGCGCCGTTGAACAGCCGCTTCTCGGGGGCGAGGATCCGCTGGCCGGTGACGACGGCGCAGCAGCCGAGCAGCGCCGCGCCGGCCGGGCCGAGCAGGACGACCGACGCGAGGCTGGCGGCGAAGCTCATCGAGACGCGCGCGCGTTCGACGTTCAGCCGGGCCGGTGCGGAATCGCACACGAGGAAGAGCACGGCCAGCACGGCCAGCTTCTTCCAGTCCAGCTCCGCGAAGGACGACGTCGCGATGAGGCCGGCCGCGAGGACGACCACACCGCACACGTACGCCCAGGCAGCGAGAGGTAGTCCACGCATTGCCGCCCCCTCGGGGATGACGAATGGGCGGGCCGCCGCCGGGATCGCTCGTGCCTGCCGGCACTAGACCCAGGACACGCCCTTGGGCATCATCAGCGACGACGCCGTGGCGCTCGAGTGCCGGGCCGTCCGGACAGGCATCTCGCGATGCAGCATGACTCCTTGCCTCCCCCCACGGAAATCCGGAACGCCGGCGCACGACCGGCGGGCCGGGACTCTGAACGGCCCCGACCTCCGGGCGAGCACATACCCCGAATTCCCGGGTGCGCACCGTGCTCCCGTCGCTGAATTCGGCACAAGCCTAACGCGAACTGCCCAGGTCACACAGGCATGCGGGGAATCGTGAGCAAAGTGTGAACCAACCGTCACCTTAAGTGATCATTTCTCGGTCGTAAAACACGCAACGTATGCGCACCGACCTTATGCACGATCTAAATGCACGTGCAGAAGGCAAACAGTAAACTAAACAACCAGAAATGACCCCGGAAAGGGATAGGCCGGTCATTCAACGGCGATCGGCGCCGCAGTCGGCATCCCGGGCGGTTCCCGGACGCTTCGCACACCGGGCCCCCGCGCGCCGGGGACGGCCGCGCCTCAGCGGCGCTCACGGGCCCACGCGACCGTGGCGGCGAGCCCGTCCGGCAGGGACACCCGCGGCGTCCAGCCGAGCGCCCCCCGGGTCGGCCCCGGGTCGATCGCCATCGCGGGGAGGTCGCCGAGCCGGGGCGGGGCGAACTCGGGCTCGTCCGGCGCCCCCGCCGCCGCGGCGACGAGCGTGTGCAGCTCGCGGTCGGTGGTCTGCACCCCGGTGCCCACGTTGAGCCGCAGGCCGCCGCCGCGCTCGTCCACCGCGCGGGCGAACGCGTCCACGACGTCGAGGACGTACACGTAGTCGCGGGTCTGCGTGCCGTCGCCGTGCACCTTCGTCGGGCGCCCGCCGAGGAGGGCGTCCGTGAAGATCGACACGACGCCCGCCTCCCCCTCGGGGGTCTGCCGAGGGCCGTACACGTTCGCGAGCGTGAGGGCGGTGAAGTCGACGCCGTGCAGCGCCCGGTACGTCTGCGCGTAGACCTCCCCGGCCACCTTCGACGCGGCGTACGGCGACGCGGGCCGCAGCTCGGCGTCCGGCGGGACGGGCAGCGCGTCCGGCACCCCGTACACGGCGCAACTGGAGGCGAACACGATCTTGCGGCCGCCCGCGGCCCGCACCGCCTCCAGGACGTTCGCCGTGCCGAGCACGTTCGTCCGGGCGTCGGCCAGCGGCGCGGCGACGCTGGCCCGCACGCTGACCTGCGCGGCCAGGTGGCACACGACCTCGGGCCGCCGCGCGGCGGCCCGCTCGACGAGCGCCGGGTCCGCGACGTCCAGCTCCCAGAACTCGACGTCGGGGCGCACGTTCGCGCCGGACGACAGGTCGTCCACGCCGACGACCTCGTGGCCGTCGGCGAGGAGCCTGTCGACGAGATGGGAACCGATGAAGCCGGCCGCGCCGGTGACCATGACGAACACGGAAGAACGATAACCCGCGCCGCCCGGACCGCCGATCAGGCGGTTCGGGTTCGGGGGGTTCGGGGCCGGGCGGTTCGGTTCAGGCGGTTCGGTTCATCAGGCGGTCTCGGTTTCCGCGCGTTCGGAGCCGGTGGTCTTGATCTCGCCGCAGATCTGCTCGATGCGGCCGAGGACCTTGGTGCGCAGGTCCTCCGGCGCGGGTTCGCAGCCGCAGGACTTGTTCACCAGCTTCTTCACGGCCTCCTCGAGGCCGTACTCGCGCAGGCACGGCCCGCATTCGTCGAGATGCCGCCGGACCTCGCCGCAGCCGCCCTGGTCGAGCTCTCCGTCGAGGTAGGTGTAGACCCGGGCCAGGACCTCGTCGCAGGGGGTGTCATGGTGATTGCCACAGCTCATGGCTCACTCACCCTTCTCGCTCACCGCGCCGCGTTTCAGCGCGGTGCTCGGCATGTCGCTCCGCTCCGGGCGGCGGACGGGCGTGCGCGTCATGACCGCCCTCCGTCCGCCCGCGTGAGGCCGCGCTCCTGAGCGTAGTCCTCGAGCATGCCGCGCAGCTGACGCCGGCCCCGGTGCAGCCGCGACATCACCGTGCCGATGGGCGTGCCCATGATGTCGGCGATCTCCTTGTAGGCGAATCCCTCGACATCGGCGAGGTAGACGGCGATCCGGAACTCCTCCGGCAGGTCCTGCAGCGCCCGCTTCACGTCGGAGTCGGGCAGGTGCTCGAGCGCCTCGGCCTCGGCGGACTTCAGCCCGCTGGAGGTGTGCGATTCGGCGCGCGCGAGCTGCCAGTCCTCGATCTCCTCGGTGGCCGACTGCTGCGGCTGGCGCTGCTTCTTGCGGTAGGAGTTGATGAACGTGTTGGTCAGGATGCGGTAGAGCCACGCCTTGAGGTTCGTGCCCTCCTTGAACTGATGGAAGGACGCGAACGCCTTGGCGAACGTCTCCTGCACGAGATCCTCGGCGTCCGCCGGGTTGCGCGTCATGCGCAGCGCGGCGGAGTACAGCTGGTCCAAGAACGGGAGCACATCGCGCTGGAAGCGCTCTTGGCGCTGCTCCACGGTCTCCGTGGTGCCCGGTACCTGACCCACCCCCTCGACTGCGGCGACACCGGCCGTGTCGTCTCCGCTAGACGATATCGGGCCGCGCAACCTGAGCGCGCCCCTGGGTGCCGGTGCCTTGCCGAGGGGCGATACCCCGGCACCGCGCGGGTAATCGGCAACGGCCGTGGTCATGGAAGGCCCACCTCCGGCTGTACTCGTTCGTCTCACGCTTATGAGACGGTGCAACGCCGGGGCGTCCCCGTCGATTCCCGCGATCCCGATCACGGTCGCGGCCCGGGTGGGAGGGCCTCGCCGGAGTGTCCTGCACGGAGGGTGATGATCGGGCCCGGACGGGGAAGAAGTGACTTATATGGCGAGAACAGGAGCAAATCGGTGCTACCGGTGCCGGCACGACCTCCCGAGCCCACCATCGCCAGCCTGCGCGATCCCTCCGGCGACGGAGCGGGGGACTCTCTGGAGCGCTACTGGACCTTCTACTGGGCGGTGGCCGATGCGCAGCTGACGCGGTGGCTGCCGCGCGCCCCGTCCCGGGTGCTGGACCTGTCCGGCGGGGACGGGCGGTGCGCCGGGCGCGCGGCCGGGGCCGGGCACTCGGTGCTGGAGGTCCGCGACCCGCTGCTGGACCGGGCCGCGCCGGACGGCGGGTCCGGCGCGCCCGGCGACGGGCACGGCGACGGGCGCGGGGACGGGCGCGCCGCCGCGACCGTCCCGGTGCTGGGCGACTCGGGGACGCTCGACTTCCTCGACGACGCGTCCGTCGACGCGGTCGTCGCGGAGAACCGCGTCCTGTCGCGGCACCTGGCGACCGAGGCGACCGTCGGCGAGATCGCCCGCGTGCTGCGGCCCGGCGGCCGGGTCCTGCTGTGCGTCGACTCGCTGACGCTCGGCATGGCGCTGCTCGCCGAGCGCAACTACTGGGCGCACCTGTCGGACGTGCCGAGCGCGGAGGTCGTCCTGGTGCCGTGGCCGGACGGGACGATCACCCGGTGCTTCGGCGCCGAGCAGCTCCGCGAGCTGCTCGGCGGCGCGGGCCTCGAGGTCGAGTGGATCAGGCCGCGGACGGTGCTGTCCCCGTCGACGGTCGAGCACGTCCTCGGCCGCTCGCCGCGCGCGCTCGACCGGCTCGTGCGGACCGAGCTGAACGCGCCGCCGGGCGACGAGTCGGGGATCCACCTGCTGGCGAGCGCCGTCCGGTCCTGACCGGGGTCAGAACAGGGCGCCGGACGGGGCGGCGTCGCCGTCCCCGCCGCTCGCCGGCAGGACGAGCTCGGGTCCGTTGTTCTTGACGCTGTTGACCGCCTTCGACACCGGGTAGGCGTCCATCGTCCCGGCCATGGCGGGGACGAGCAGGCCCCGGACGCGGTCGGGCTCGGTGAGGGACGGGTCGAGCCACGCGTCCCACCGGTCCGGTTCGACGATCATCGGCATCCGGTCGTGGATGCGGCCGAGGTCGTCGGGCGCGTCGGTGGTGATGACCGTGCACGTCCAGAGCCACTCGTCCTCGGGCGTCTTCCACAGCTCGTACAGGCCGGCCATGGCCATGACGCCGCCGTCCTTGGGGCGGATGAAGAACGGCTGCTTCTGCGGCCGCTTCGGCTTCTTCTCCGCGTTCCCGTCCCCCTGCTCGTTCTGCAGGACGTACCACTCGAAGTAGCCGTCGGCGGGCAGCAGGCAGCGGCGCTTGGCGAACGCGCGGCGGTAGGACGGCTTCTCGTGCACCGTCTCGGCCCGCGCGTTGATCATCCGGTTCCCGATGGCGGGGTCCTTGGCCCAGGACGGGACGAGCCCCCAGCGGACGGTCCGCAACTGCCGGACGGGCGCGGCCTCTTCGGGCGCGTCCTTCGGCGCCCGGTCGAGGATCACGGGGACCCGCTTGGTCGGGGCGACGTTGTAGTCGGGTTCGAGTTCGCCTTCGACGGCGTCGACCTGCACGCGGAACTCGTCGAGCAGTTCCTGGCGGGCCCGGGAGGTGGCATATCGACCGCACATGGCTCCATCCTGCCGCGCTTGAGGCGCGGCGTGCTGGGCATGTAGCGCTTCATGCGACCGTTCACGACTCTGGCCCGCCCGTTCGTGGCGGCCCCATTCATCATGACCGGACTGGACGCGATGCGGGACCCGCGGGAGCGCGCCGAGCGGGTCGCGCCGGTGGCCAAGCCGGTGACGGACCGGCTCGAATGGCTCCCGAAGGACCCCGAGGCCCTCGTGCGGATGGAGGGCGCGCTGAGCGTCGGCACCGGCGTCCTCCTGCTCACGGGCCGGTTCCGCCGGCTGACGGCGATGCTGCTCGCCGCGCAGGTCGTCCCCGCCCTCGCGACCGAGCACCGCTACTGGACCGAGGACGACCCGGACGACCGGGCGAACGAGCGCGCGCACCTGCTGAAGAACGCCGGGCTGTTCGGGGCGCTGCTGATGGTGGCGGCCGAGCCGCGCCGGGCGCCCCGGATGGCGGAGGTGCGGCGCGCCGCCCGGGAGACGCAGATCAAGCGGGGCGCGGAGGCGCGGGCGCTGCGCCGCGAGGCCGTGACGACGCTGCGGGACGCGCGCCGCGAGGCGGCCCGCCAGGTGCGGATCGCCCGCACGGAGAGCGGGAAGAAGGCCGCGAAGCAGACGGCGAAGGCGGCGAAGGCCGGCAAGGCGGCCAAGACGGGCATGGGCTTCCGCGCCGGGAAGAGCGCGGGCAAGGGCATGGGCATCGCCCAGAGCGCGAAGAGCATGACGAAGGGCGCCGGGATGGGCGCCAGGGGCCTGACCCGGGGCGTGGGCAAGGGCGTGGGCAAGGGCGCCCGCAAGGGCGGCCGCACCACCCGGACCATCGGCATGAGCCCGTTCAAGACCGCCGCGAAGGGCACGGGCAGGAACGGCACCGGCACCATTCAGGCGCGCATGCAGCAAGGCAAGCAGGCGGGCAGGACGGTCAAGGCCGGCACGAGCGCCCAGGCGCAACGCGCGATGAAGGCGGGCCAGACGGTGAAGGCGGGCACCGCCGTCCAAGCCGGCAAGGTGATGCACGCCGTCAAACGCTGACGGCGCCCCCGCCCGGCCGCGACCCGAGCGGAGCGGAGCGGGCCCATCGGCGCCCCGGAGCGATGCGGCGACGCAATAAACTCGCGGTATGGCCTCTTCCTCTCCGCATTGGGTCGCGCCGGTCGCCGATGGGCCCGTGGACGCCACGGTGGCGTTGCCCGGGTCGAAGTCGATGACCAACCGGGCGCTGATCCTGGCCGCGCTGGCCGACGGGCCGGTGTGCGTCCACCGCCCCCTCCACAGCCGCGACACCGAGCTGATGGCGGACGCGCTGCGCGCGCTGGGCGTCGGCGTCGGCGAGGACGGGGACGACTGGCAGATCCTTCCGGGCGAGCTGGCGGGCCCGGCGCGGGTGGACGTGGGCCTCGCGGGCACGGTGATGCGGTTCCTGCCGCCGGTGGCGGCGCTCGCGCGCGGCGAGGTGGCGATCGACGGCGAACCGCGGGCCCGGGAGCGGCCGATGGGCCCGATCGTCGAGGCGCTGCGGGCGCTCGGCGCGGAGATCGACGACGGCGGGCGCGGGGCGCTGCCGTTCACGGTCCGCGGGACGGGCGCGGTGGCGGGCGGTGCGGTGACGATCGACGCGTCCGGGTCGTCGCAGCTGGTGTCGGGGCTGCTGCTGGCGGCGCCCCGGTTCGGCAAGGGCGTGGAGGTGCGGCACGAGGGGCCCCCGGTGCCGTCGGCGCCGCACCTGGCGATGACCGTGCAGATGCTGCGCGCGGCGGGCGCGACGGTGGAGACCGGCGAGAACCTGTGGCGGGTGGCGCCGGGCCCGCTGCGCGGCGGCGAGTGGGTCATCGAGCCCGACCTGTCGAACGCGGCGCAGTTCCTCGGCGCGGCGCTGGTCGCGGGCGGTCGCGTGACCGTCCCGGACTGGCCGGGCGCGACGACGCAGCCGGGCGACGCGCTGCGCGGGCTCCTCGCGGACATGGGCGCCGAGGTGTCGCTCGGCCCGGACGGGCTGACGGTGCGGGGCCCGGGCGCCGGGGAGTACGCGGGGCTGGAGGCCGATCTGCACGAGGTCGGCGAGCTGACGCCCGTCCTGGCGGCGCTCGCGGCGCTGGCCGGGTCGCCGTCGCGGCTGACCGGCATCGCGCACCTGCGGGGGCACGAGACGGACCGGCTGGCGGCGCTGGTCGCCGAGCTGAACCGGCTGGGCGGCGACGCCCGGGAGCTGCCGGACGGGCTGGAGATCCGGCCGCGGCCGCTGCACGGCGGCGTGTTCCGCACCTACGACGACCACCGGATGGTGATGGCCGCGGCGGTGCTGGGGCTGGCCGTCCCGGGCGTCGAAGTGGAGAATCCGGGCACGGTCGGCAAGACGATGCCGGACTTCACCGGGCTGTGGGCGTCGCTGCGGACGTCCGGCTGAGGACGAGAGGGCGGGACGCTGGCACGACGACGCGAATACGACGAGGACGACGTCCGGGTGCGGCCCGGGCGGCGCGGGTCGCGGCCGCGCACGCGGCGCCGCCCGGCGCACGAGGACGCCACCCCGGCGCTGGTGCTGGCGGTGGACCGGGGCCGCTACCGGTGCCTGGCCGATCCCGGCACCGGCGACGAGCGGGCCGTCACCGCGATGCGGGCCCGCGAGCTCGGCCGCAAGGGCGTGGTCGTGGGCGACCGGGTGGCGCTGGTCGGGGACGTGTCGGGCGACCCGGACACGCTCGCCCGGATCGTCCGGGTGGAGCCGCGGGCGTCGGCGCTGCGCCGGACGGCCGACGACACCGACCCGTTCGAGCGGATCGTCGTCGCCAACGCCGACCGGCTGGTCATCGTGACGGCGCTGGCCGACCCCGAGCCGCGCCCCCGGATGATCGACCGGCAGCTCGTCGCGGCCTACGACGCGGGCATGGAGCCGCTGCTGTGCCTGACCAAGGCCGACCTCGCCGACCCCTCCGGCCTGATCGCCGAGTACGCCCCGCTGGGCTTCCCGTGCGTGGCGACGCGGCTGGCCGGGGGCGACGACGGCGACCTGAGCGAGCTGCGCGCGCACCTGTCCGGGCGGACGAGCGTGCTGGTCGGGCACTCGGGGGTCGGGAAGTCGACGCTGGTGAACGCGCTGGTCCCGGACGCCGAGCGGGCGGTCGGGGACGTCAACGCGGTCACCGGGCGGGGCCGGCACACGTCGTCGTCGGCGATCGCGCTGGCGCTGCCCGGCGGGGACGGCTGGATCATCGACACCCCGGGCGTGCGGAGCTTCGGCCTCGCGCACGTCGACCCGGCGAACGTCATCGACGCGTTCGAGGACCTCGCGGAGGGCGCGGCCGAGCGCTGCCCGCCGCAGTGCGACCACTTCCAGGACGACTGCGGGCTGGACGGCTGGGTCGCCGAGGGGCACGCGGGCCGGGCGCGCCTGGAGTCGCTGCGCCGGCTGCTCGCCAGCCGCGAGGGCGAACCGGAGTGACCGTCCGGGAGCGTCCGGGGCGTCGGTATCGTCCCTTCCATGCCCCATGTGATCGCTGACCGTTACGAGCCGGTGGAGCTGCTCGGCCGCGGCGGAATGGGCGCGGTGTGGCGGGCCCGCGACCGCGTCCTGGACCGCGAGGTCGCGATCAAGGAGGTCACGCCGCCCGCGGGCCTGGACGACGAGCAGATCGGCCGGGTGTACACGCGGACGTTCCGGGAGGCCCGGTCGGCGGCGCGGCTCGACCATCCGGGGATCGTCACCGTGTACGACGTGGTGGAGGAGGACGGGCGTCCCTGGATCGTCATGCAGCTCGTCCGGGCGAGGTCGCTCGCAGCGATCATCAAGGAGGAGGGGCCGCTGCCGCCCGAGCGGGTCGCCGCGCTCGGCCTCGATCTCCTCGACGCGCTGCGGACGGCGCACGCGGCCGGGGTCGTGCACCGCGACGTGAAGCCGGGCAACGTGCTGCTGCCGCCGGACCGGGCCGTGCTGACCGACTTCGGCATCGCCACGGTCGCGGGCGACGAGACGATCACCCAGACCGGCGCGATCATCGGTTCCCCGGCGTACCTGGCGCCCGAGCAGGCCCGCAGGCAGCGGGCGTCCCCGGCGTCGGACCTGTGGTCGCTCGGCGCGACGCTCTACGCGGCCGTCGAGGGCCGGTCGCCGTACCAGCGCCCGGACGTGTGGGGCGTGATGGGGGCGCTGCTGGCGGACGAGCCCGATCCGCCGCGGCGGGCCGGGGCGCTCGCGCCCGTCCTGCACGGCCTGCTGCGCGCCGAGCCGGGCGAGCGCGCCGGGCACGACGAGGCCGAGCGCCTGCTCCGGCGGGCGGCCGCCGGGACACCGGCGCCGTTCGCGCCGCCGGACTCCCCGGCGCCCGTCCCCCCTCCCCCGCCGCACCTGACCGTCGACCCCGGCGCGGGCCTCCCGGGCGGGACGCCGACGTCCCCGCCGCCCGGCACCGTCCCGCCCGGCACCGTCCCGCCCGGCACCGTCCCGCCCGGCACCGTCCCGCCCGGCGGTGTCCGGACGGACGGGGAACGGCACGGCCCGCGGTGGGCGGTGATCCTCCCGCTCGGGGTGTTCGCGGTCCTGCTGGCCGCCGGGGTGCTCTCGGCCGCCGTCTTCCTGACGCAGAGCGGTGAGAAGAACGGTCGTCCGGGGCAGGCGGGCTCGTCGGCGGCGACGGCATCCGGGAACGGTTCCACGGGGTCGCCGAACGTCGCCGTCCCCGCCGGTTACGAGCCGTACCGGGGGCCGGGGTTCACCGTCGCGGTGCCGAAGGGGTGGAAGGCGGAGGCGTCCGGTGACGACGTCACGTTCAGCGACCCGGCGCAGGGCGGCAGGCGCGGCATCGCGATCCAGCGGATCGCCGAGAACGCGGCCGACCTGGGCGGTTCCATGGCCGACGCGGCCGGGCGGTTCGAGAACGACACGTCCTATCGGGACTATCGGCAGGTGGACTTCCGCCGCGGCTTCGACTACCAGGGGGGCGACGCGGCGGAGCTGGAGTTCACGTTCACACGGGAGGGCGTCGCGGGACGCTGCCGCGCGCGTGTCTTCCGTTTCAACGGCGCCGTCTATCAGACCGTCCTGGTCACCCGCGCAGATTCGTGGGGCCAGACGGTCCCGTACTACGAGACCTTCCTGAAGACGCTTCGCGCCGAGTGACGGCCGCTACCCGTTCGCGGACCCGCCGAAAAGGGCGCGGGCGCGCTCCTCGGCCTCGTTCAGCGCCTTGACGTGCTCGGGCGCGAGGTCCTCGACGCAGCGGGTCATCTCCTCAGTCACGTGGCTGAACGCGCTCTCCTCCGCGCCGCGCAGCGCCGCCCGGACGGTCGCGGAGCGGGCGCCGAGCGCGGCCCACTCGAGTTCGAGGCGGGCGACGGCCTCGTCGAACGCGCGCGTCACCTCGGCGGCGGAGCGGGCCAGGTCGGCGGGGACCGGGCCGCGGCCCGCGCGGCGGGCGGAGCCCGACAGGGCGGAGACCCGGCCGGCGAGCTCGAGGCCCTCGCGGGCGAGCGGCAGCACGTCGTGGACGAGGCCGGTGACGGCCTTCGCCAGCTCCTCCACGCGGGTGAGGAGCGTCTGCGTCGCCTGCTCCAGCACCCGGGACGTCCGCTCGGCGACGCGTTCGGCGACCTCCCGCTGCCGTTCGGACAGGACCGGGACGACGTCGCGGTCGAGCAGCCGCCGCAGTTCGCGCTCGCGCGCGGCGTCCGCCGCGCCGCCCCCGGCGGCGCCGCCCGGCCGTCCGGCCCGGTCCGCCCAGAGGCGCTCGATGTGCCGCTCCCCCGACTTGGCGATCTCCCCGGTGATCTCCTCGAGGGCCTCGCCCGCGCGGGCCTTCAGCCGCTCGACGCGGCCGTAGAGCGCCTCCCGCTTGAACGGGTCGTTCAGCTCGTTCAGCTGCGCCTGGAGCCTGCGGGAGACGTCGATGGCGTGTTCGGCGAGGGGGACGAGCCGGTCGGCGAGCTCGTCCAGGGTCTGCGCCCGGCGAGGGTCGGTCAGTTCGGCCACCCAGCCGGGCAGGTCGTGGGACATGCGCCCATGCTGCCACCGGACGGGCCTTCCGGGCGGGCCGTCACGCCGACGGGCGGCACGAAAAGCGGAAAGGGGGCCATCGCGGGCGGCACCGGGTGTGTCGGGACGCCCGCCGGTCGCGGTAGCGTGGCACGCCGTGGCGGGCTATTCCGATGACCTGCGTTTCGCGCACGTGCTCGCGGACCAGGCCGATGACATCACGACCAAGCGCTTCCGGGCGCTCGATCTCGACGTCGAGACCAAGCCGGACCTGACGCCGGTGAGCGACGCCGACCGCGGCGTGGAGGAGCAGTTGCGCGCCACGCTCGGCCGGTCCCGGCCGCGGGACGCGATCCTCGGCGAGGAGTACGGGCGGACCGGCGGCGGGAACCGCTGCTGGATCATCGACCCGATCGACGCGACGAAGAACTTCGTGCGGGGCGTGCCGGTGTGGGCGACGCTGATCGCGCTGATGGAGAACGACGAGGTGGTCGTCGGGGTCGTGTCCGCGCCCGCGCTGCACCGGCGCTGGTGGGCGGCGCGGGGCGGCGGCGCGTTCACCGGCCGGAACCTGAACCGCGCGACCCCGATCAGCGTGTCGCAGGTCGGGGAGCTGTCGGACGCGTCGCTGTCGTTCTCGAGCCTGAGCGGCTGGGAGGAGTCGGGGCGGCTCGCCCGGTTCCTGGACCTGACGCGCGAGGTGTGGCGGACGCGGGCGTTCGGCGACTTCTGGTCGCACATGATGGTCGCCGAGGGCGCCGTCGACGTGTCGGCGGAGCCGGAGGTGTCGCTCTGGGACCTCGCGGCGCTGCAGGTGATCGTCGAGGAGGCAGGCGGGATGTTCACCGACCTGACCGGGGTGCCCGGGCCGGACGGCGGCAGCGTCGTCTGCACGAACGGGAAGCTGCACGCGGACGTCCTGCGCACGCTCGGCGGCGGCCAGCTCTCCCTGCGCATCTGAGGGGCGCGTTCGAGGGGCACGTCTGAGGGGCACGTCTGAGGGGCGCGCCTGAGGGGCGCGCCTGAGGGCGCGTCCGGGCCCCGTCCGGGCACTTTCTTCTGGGCGACTCGCGACATATCGTGGAACGACGGTCGGCGCACGGCCGTTGTCCCTGATAGGGCGGCCACATCGGAGGTAGGCATGTCGACCCAGACCAAGATCATCATCGGCGGTGTCGCCGTCGGCTTCCTCACCCTGTTCGTCTTCCCGTGGTGGGTGACCGCGCTGATCATTCTCGGCGTGATCGCCGCGCCGCTCGCGGGGTACCTGATGCTCGACCCGTCCCAGCGCAAGAGGGTCCGGGCGCAGAGCCGCAAGCGGCTGAACGGCTGACCCGTACCGGCCGGGAGGCGTCTCCCGGCCGGTACGGGGCGGACGGGCGTCAGTCCCAGAGTTCGCGGTCGGCGCCCCGCGGGTCGCGGACGGTCGCGTCGGCCGCGCCGTCGAAGACCCGGACGGCGCGGGCGCCGGCGTCGAACCGGTCCCAGCCGGGGTCGCCGTCCGCCGCGAACCGCACCCACGCGCGGTGCATGGCGTCGGCGAGGGCCTGCGGCGGGTTCGGCCCGGCCAGCTCCGAGTCGGGCAGGAGGTTGTCGAACACGAAGCCGAGTTCGAGCGCGTGGCAGGCGCCGAGGTCGTGGTTCGGCGACCGCCAGCCGAACTCGTACATCCAGGTCCGCCCGCCGCGGGCGGCGTGCCCCGCGGCGGTCCGGTGCGCGGGGACCCGGAACAGGCTGTCGGTGACGATCGTCGCCATCACCTCGCCCGCGGTGAGCTCGGGATGCCGTTCCCGGTAGGCGGCGGCGACCGCGGGCGGCACGCCCATCCCGGCGGTGGCGGCGCCGATCAGCTCGTCGGTGAGGACGGCGGCGACGCCGGTCGGCATGAGGAACAGCCGGAACTCTTCGGCGGTGTAGCCGGTGAGCAGGTCGACGCCGCTCCCGGCGCCCGCCGCGATGGCGTCCTCGGGCCGGCGGGTGATCAGCTCGCCGTCCAGGATCGGGGTGAGCGCCATGCCGCCCGCGGCGGTGGTGGCGCCCCAGCGGCCGGGGTCGGGCATCGCGGACACCTCGCCGGACACGGCGGCCTGCACGGGGAGGATCGCGGCCGGGTCGAGCGCGGCGAACCCCTCGGCGGTCGGCTCGACGCCGAGGCGGGCCGCGATCTCCTTGGCGACGAGCAGCGCGTCGTCCGGGTCCTGGGCGATCTGCCCGGCGCCGCTCTGCGCGATCGCGCGGTGGAACAGGCCGAGGTCGAGGGAGAGCAGGGTGGTGACGCTCATCGCGCCCGCCGACTCGCCGAACACCGTGACGCGGGCGGGGTCGCCGCCGAACGCGGCGATGTTGTCGCGGACCCATTCGAGCGCGGCGATCTGGTCGCGCAGGCCGCGGTTGAGCGGGGCGCCCGGCAGGTTCGCGAAGCCTTCGACGCCGAGCCGGTAGTTGATCGTCACGCAGACGACGCCGTCCCGCGCGAAGTTGTGCCCGTTGTAGGTGGGGACGGCGCCGGACCCGTTCGCGAACGCGCCGCCGTGGATCCACACCATCACCGGCAGCCCCTGCCCGCCGGCGCCTCCCGGAGCGGGGGTCCAGACGTTGAGGTTCAGGCAGTCCTCACCCGGGATGTCCGGGTCGGGGAGGAGGGTCTTGAACGGGCCCGAGTAGCCGGGCTTCGGTGCCGTCGGGCCGTACGCGGTCGCGTCGCGGACGCCGTCCCACGGCTCGGGCGGTCGCGGGGCCTGGAAGCGGTTCGGGCCGAACGGGGGCGCCGCGTACGGGACGCCGAGGAAGGCGGTGACGCCGTCCCTGGTGATGCCGCGGACCCTGCCGTGCTGCGTGCCGACGACCGGCTCCATCTTCGCGCCTCCGGTTCTAGAACGAAATTCGAACAACCGAAGACTAAGGGACGGCACCCTGACCTGCGACCCCCTATCGGCCGCCCCTCACGGCGGCTCCTCACCGGCGGAGCATGCGGGTGAGGTAGTCGCGGGCGAAGGCGCGGATCTCGGCGTCCTCCTCCAGCGGCAGCCCGCCGCCGGGGACGAGCAGCAGCGAGGCGGCGAGCCGCACCAGGACCTCGGCGACCGCGTCGTGGTCGGCCGCGTCCGCCGGGCGGGCGCGGCGCAGCCGGTCGGCGAGGACGTCGCGGGCCGCGACCAGCACCGCGCCGCCGTTCATGCCGAGCTGCGGCAGCAGGGTCTCGGGTTCGCTCTCCAGGACGCGCCGCATCAGCGGGTGCCGCCGGGCGCCCTGCAGGCCCGCGACGAACCCCTCGACGACGGCGTCCTCGGGCGTCGCGAGGCCCTCGGTGGCGCGGGCGATCGCGGTGAGGAAGCGGCGCACCTCCCGCAGGATGACCGCCTGCAGCAGCCGGTCCTTGTTGGCGAACCGGCGGTAGATGGTGGTGCGCGCGACGCCCGCGCGCCGGGCGACGTCCTCGACGCTGACGCGGCGGAGCCCGTAGGTCTCGAACTCGGTGAGCGCGGCGTCCAGGATCCGGCCGTCCAGGTCGTCGGCGCCGCCCGGCTCGGGCGACGACAGCCGGGCGAGCAGGCCGCCCTCCGCGTTCCCGCGGGTCGCATCCGTCGTCATGCCCGCACCCTAGCCGCGTCCCGGACCCGCCGCGGACCACCGCCGGGCAACAAAGCTACAATCTTCGTCATTCTGTTCCTCCGCGTCCTCCCAGGCGGTGCTCATGACGGACCCGGCCCCCGGCCCGCTCGGCCCCGGCTCGCTCACCTGGCGCTACTTCGGCGACACCCGCATGCTGCTCGTCGGCCCGCGCGCGGCCGTCCTGCAGAACATGCTGCCCGCGCTCGGCCAGGGCGTCCTCGACCACTCGGTGTTCTTCACCGAGACGTTCGCGCGGCTCCGGCGGTCCGCCGGACCGATCCTCGACACCGTCTACGGCGGGGAGCGCGCCGCCGCGACCGGGCGGACGGTCCGCGACTACCACCGCGACATCAAGGGGACGATGCCGGACGGCTCGCGCTACCACGCGCTCGACCCGGAGACGTACTACTGGGCGCACGCCACCTTCCTCGACAACATGATCTACGGCGTCGAGACGTTCGTCCGCCCGCTGTCGGACGCGGAGAAGCGCCGGATCTACGCGGAGTCGAAGGTCTGGTTCCGGATGTACGGGGTCAGCGACCGGGCCATGCCGGACGACTGGGACGGTTTCCGCCGGTACTGGCGCCGGATGCTCGACGAGGAGCTCGTCGCGCACAAGACCGCCAGGTACGGCGTCGGCTACGTGACCAAGGGGCTGCCGGCGCCGCCGCGGGTCCCGGCGCCGGTGTGGCGCGCGGTGTCGCCGCCGCTGAACGCGGTCGCCCGGTTCATCACGGTCGGCGGCCTGCCGCCCCGCACACGGGAGCTGCTCGGCCTGCCGTGGAGCGCGGCGGACGAGCGCCGCCACCGGCGGTTCGCCGCGCTCGTCCGGCGGGGGAACGCCGTGTGGCCGCTGCTGCCGGAGTCCGTCCGGTACCTGCCGCAGGCCCGCCGCGCCTTCCGGGAGGCGCGGAGGGCGCGGCGGGGCCCGCAGCGGGGCCCGCGGCGGGGCGGGGCTCAGGTCCCGGAGCGGATGCGGGCGTCGTAGCCCTTCCGGGCGGCCGGGTCGTACTCCAGGAAGATCCGGTCGAGCCCGTAGCGGCGGGCCACCGCCCGCCGGACCCGGTCCGGGAGCAGCGCGCCCAGCCGGGTCTGCGTCCCGAGCCTCTTCGGCACGACGACCTGCGGGCGCGGCCGTCCGATCAGCTCGACGATCGCGGCGGCGATCTCCTCGGGCTCGCAGTTGCGCATCCCGGCCGGGCTCGCCGTCCCGGCGACCAGCTCGGTGTTGGTGAAGGACGGCAGGACCGCGCTCACGTGCACGCCCCGGTCCCGCACCTCCAGCCGCGTCGCCTCGGTGAACGCGACGACGGCGGCCTTGCTCGCGTTGTAGAGGGCGAGGCCCGGGGTGTAGAGGATCCCGGCCAGCGACGCGACGTTGATCACGTGGCCGCGTCCGCGCGGCAGCATCCGGTCGAGGGCGAGCTTGGTGCCGGTCATCACGCCGTGCACGTTGATGTCGATGCAGCGGCGGGCGTCGGCCTCGCTCTCCCCCGTGACGGGCCCGATCGGCATGATCCCCGCGTTGTTGATCAGGACGTCGAGGGGCCCGGCCTCGTCCTCGGCGCGGTCGGCGAACGCCGCGAACGACGCGCGGGACGTGACGTCCACGACGAGCCCGGTGATCCCCAGGTCGTCCGCCGCCGCCTTCACCGCCGCCTCGTCGATGTCGCCGATGACGACGGTCCCGCCGCGCGCCTTGGCGGCGCGGGCGGTGGCGAGGCCGATGCCGCGCGCCGCGCCGGTGATCGCGATGACCTTGCTCACGGCTGCTCCGATCGGTCGAGGCGGACGGGCAGCCCGTCCTTGGGCGAGGGCAGCGACGTGGTGTCGAGCGGCCACTCGTACCGCGCCGGGACGCTCCACCGGTACCGCTGCAGAACCTGGTGCAGGATCGTCTTCACCTGCATACCGGCGAAGTGCAGCCCGATGCACTTGTGCGCGCCGCCGCCGAACGGCGCCCAGGCGTACTTGTGCACCTTGTCCTCGCGGCGTTCCGGGGAGAAGCGCTCGGGGTCGAAGCGTTCCGGGTCGGGCCACCACTGCGCCATGTGGTGGTTGCTGAGCATCGGCACCACGACGACGGTCCCGGCGGGGACGTGGTAGCCGAGGATGGAGGTGTCCTTGACGACCTTGCGGGGCAGCGCCGGGACGGGCGCGACCATCCGCAGCGACTCCTTCATCACCATGTCGATGCCGGTGAACGCGTCGAGGTCCTCGTAATCGGGCTGCGGCTTCGCGAGGGCGAGGGACTCGTCGCGGAGCCGCTCCTGCCACTCGGGGTACTTCGCCAGGTGGTACGCCATCGTGGTCAGCGTGATGGTGGTGGTGTCGTGCGCCGCCATCAGCGCGAAGATCATGTGGTTGACGACGTCCTCGTCGGTGAAGCGGTGGCCGTCGTCGGTCTCGGCCTGGCAGAGGGCGGCGAACAGGTCGTCGCCGCCGTCGCGGCGCTTGGCGGGCAGGTGCCGGTAGAAGAACTCCTCGAGCACCTTGCGGGCCCGCAGCCCCTTGTGCCAGCGCAGGCCGGGGACGGGGAAGCGCACGTAGGCCGTTCCGGCGCGGACGGCGTCGATGAACGCGCCGTTGACCCGGTCTCGTTCGGCGCGGTCGAGTTCGACGCCCATGAACACGTCGACGGCGAGGTCGAGCGTGAGCTGCTTGACGTGGTCGTAGACCTTGAACCCCTGCCCCGGCTCCCACGCGTCGAGGCCCTTCACGATGCCGGGCGCCATGGCGTCCATGTAGGCGCGCAGCCGGGCCTTGGTGAACGCCTGCTGCATGATGCGGCGGTGGTGCAGGTGCTCCTCGAAGTCCAGGAGCATGATGCCGCGGTTGAAGAACGGGCCGATGAAGTAGCTCCAGGCGGGGCCGTTCGCGAAGGCCTTGTCCCGGTTGACCAGGACGGCCTCCGCGGCCTCGGGCCCCTGCACGGTGCAGGTGCGCTGCCCGAGGAGCCAGCCCCAGGCGACCGGCCCGTACGCGTCGTAGCGCTTGCGCGCCTGCCCGATCGGGTCCCGCATCACGGCGAGCGTGTTGCCGATGTAGGGGATGCCCGGCACGCCCGGGACCGGTTTGAGGTCGCTGCCCTGGGGCGGCGGCGCGAGGACGCCCGTCATGGCACCTCCGGGGGGTTGCGCAACAAAGGGACGGAAACTGTTGCTTCGTTATCTGTTGCTTCGTTGTAACGCAGCGGACGCCGGTAAGTCCAGACTTATCCGGGGTGACCTGCGACGCCCTTGCCGGGGGGCTTGCCGGGCGGCGTGAGGAGCCGGCGGCGCGCGTACTCCGACAGCGGCCGGTAGCCGCCGCCGCGGTCGCGCGCGTACGCCCCGTCGCCCGCCTTCGGGACGCCCTGGTCCCGCAGCGGCCCGGTCTGCAGGCGCCGTCCCGCCGTCACCGGGATCTCGTCGACGACCCGCACCAGCGCGGGCCGCAGGCCCGGGTCCACCCGCAGCAGCGCCTCCGACAGGTCGACGGGTTTGAGGTCGGCGCCGTCGCGCAGCCGGACGGCCGCCGCGACGATCTCCGCGTCGCCCACGGGGATCCCGTAGACGGCGACGGCGTCGATGTAGGGCAGGTCGCCGAGCGCGTCCCGGATCGGGCCCGGCGGGACGATGCCCTCGGCCGTCCGGATCAGCTCGGCGTCCCGGCCCATGAGCCAGAAGTCGCCGTCGGCGTCGCGGGTGAACAGGTCCCCGGTGATGGACCAGGCGTCGTCCGGCTCGAACACGCCCCGCACCGGGCGGGCGGCGTCGCCGAGCGCCGCGGGGCGCACCCGCGACAGCAGCATCCCGATCTCGTCGGGCTCGCACTCGACCGCGAGCCCGTCCGGGCCCTCGGCGAGCCGGCCCCGCTCCAGGTCGTAGCGGGCGAGCCGCACGTCGGCGCTGCCCGGCAGCGGACGGCCCAGCGACCCCGGCTTCTTGCCGCTCAGGTTCACCAGCACCGACTCGCCCGCCGTGGACGCGTAGAACTCCAGCACCCGCGCGGGCGCGAACCGCTCCTCGACCCGCCGCCACAGGCCGCGCGGCATCCCCGACCCGATGAACAGCCGGACGGCGTGGTGCCGTTCGGCCGGGTCCGGGGGCGCGTTCACGAGGTCGCGCAGCAGCGTCCACGTGTACGACGCGACCGTCACCCCGTACCGGCGCGCCTCGTCCCAGAACGTCGCCGGGTCGTAGCCGCCCGCCAGCGCGAGCCGCGCGCCGCCCGCGACGGCGCCGCCGAGGCTCATCAGCAGCGCCGACGGATGCTGGATCGGGGTGATGCTGTACACGGTGTCGGACGGCGACAGCGCGGCCGACGAGGCGGTGCCGAACGCCGACAGCGCCCACCGCCGGTTCGTGATCCGGCTGGCCCGCAGATGCTCGCCGTCCCCGCTGAACACCACGAACGCGAGGTCGCCGGCCCGTCCGGGGTTCGGCCGGTACCAGGCGGGCGGCTTCAACGCGTCGACGTCGATGCGCTCCATGTCCGGCAGGACGTCGCGTCCCTCGCCGCGGGCGCCGCCGAGCAGGTGCGCGGGGACGCCCAGGTCCGCCGCCCGCGCCGCGTGCTCCGGGTCGGCGATCACCCGGGTGACGTTCCCGAGCCGCGCCTCCGCCGCCGGGTCGCCGTCCGGGCGCAGCAGCACCGCGACCGCGCCGAGCCGGGACAGCGCCGCCACGAGCGCGAGCGCCGACGGCCGCGTCCCCATCAGCACGCCGACCGCGTCGCCCTGCCGCACCCCGATGTGGATCAGGCCGCGCACCACCGCGTCGACGCGCCGCTTCGCCGCCTCGTGCGTGTGGGCGCGTCCCTGGTAGACGAAGAAGACCTCGTCGGGCATCCGCGCCGCCTGCTCGTCCAGCAGCAGGCCCATGGACATGCGGGTGGAGGAGTGGATGCGCTCCAGCCGCGCGAGGCGCGGCAGGTTCTGCGCCGCCTCCCCCGCGAGCTGCCGGGTGCCGCTCGCCGCCCGCGACACCGCCCGCACCGCCGACGTCGCCGCGCTCGACCCGACGCCCATCGCGAGCTGCAGCCCGTATCCGGCGAGGCCGCCCGGCGGGCGCGGCGCGCGGACCTCCTCGTCGCCCGTCACGGGCACGACGGTATCCGGCGGCCCGCCCGTCCCGTCGCGCCACCGCGCCCACGCGGCGACGGCGGGCCACGTCTGCTCGGTCGCGACCGTCCCGACCACCAGCCCGAAGTGCCCCGCGCGCAGCGACGTCTCGTACACCTGGGCGCGCGGCGCGGCCCGCCGGATGCCGCGCACCATCGCGGGCGCGGCGATCTCGTCGACCTCCCCGACGAACGTCAGGACCGGGCAGGTGATGTCGGCGAGCGTGACGAGCCGGTCCCCGATGACGAACCCGCCGGTCAGCATCCGGTTGTGCTGGATGAACTGCCGCAGGAACTCCGCCAGGGCGGGCCCGGGCCACGACACCCAGCCCTCCCGCTCCAGGAACCGCCGCTGCCGTTCCCGGGGCGCCAGCCGCTCCCGGTCGTGCAGCTGCAGGATGAACTCCGCGCGCGACCGCACCGACTTCACCGGGCTGAGCAGCTGGAACCCGAGCCGCGTCACCCACCCGGGGACGGCGAACTCGCCCAGCAGCCAGTCGGGGACGCGCTCCAGGCCCTCGACCGCGACCCGGCTCGGCACCCCGAACGGCAGCCCGACGCTCGTATCGGCCGGGCTGCCGAACGTGATCACCGACGCGACGCCCTCGCTGCGCCGGTACGCCGCCGCCTGGTAGACGAACATGCCGCCCTGCGAGTACCCCGCCAGGTGCACGTCCCGTCCGGTGGCCTCCCGGACCCGGTCGACGGCGTCGCTCACCGCGAGGACGTGGTCGGTGACCGTCCGCTCCAGCCCGCCCGGCTCGCGTTCCGGTGCGCCGAAGTCGACGACCCACGGGTCGGCGCCGAGCCTGCGCAGGACGCCCACCGCGCTGGACCGCGACGAGACGTCGTACACCTCCGCGGTGATCATCAGCGGCGGGACGAGCAGCACCGCCGGGCCGCCGCCGGCGTCCGGGAAGTAGTGCCGCAGCCGGTACACCCGCTGCTCGGTCACCACCTCGCACGGGGAGGCGTCCTCATCGGTGTCGAACCCGCCGAAGCGGGCGACCTCCAGGGCGTTCTGCGCGGTGGACCCCAACCGGCGCAACATTCCGGACACAGACGGCATCGTCGACCTTTCAGAGCGTCAACGACATGGTGTCCGTTCGCGCCGCGTTTATCAATCGAGGACGCGCGCGCCTTCCATCAGGCCCGCCTGGAAGCGCTCGAGCATGTACCGGCGGCGCGGTTTGCCGCTGGACGTGCGCTGGATCAGGCCGCCGCCGACGACGATCGTCACCTCCACGTCGTCCCCGAGGCGGCGCCGCAGCATCTCCCGGACGTCCGGCGCCCACGTCTCGTCCTGCGTCTCGGCGAACAGCGCGATGCCCTTGCGGCCCGCGCCGGGCACGCCGACCGCCACGATGCGGCCCTTGCCGAGGCCGGTGCTCTCCGCGATCTTCGCCTCGAGGTCCTCGACGTAGACCGAGCGGCCCCGGACCTTGATGCTGTCGCCCATCCGGCCGAGGACGAACAGCTGCCCCTCGTGGAAGAACCCGGCGTCCCCGGTGAACACGCGCCCGCCGATGAACCGCGTCGACTTCGCCTCCGCGCCCGCGTAGTACCCCGGGCACGCCGACGCGCCACCGACGACGATCTCGCCGAGCAGGCCCTCGCCGAGCTCGCGGCCCGCGTCGTCCACGATCGCCACCGGGACGTCGTCCTCCGGCGTGCCGCACCCGACGATCCACCCCGCCTTCGCGCCGAGCGACTCCGGGCCGAGCGGATGCTGCTCCAGGATCCGGACGGGCTCGCCGAACGACAGCGCGTCCGGGTCGGGCCGCACCGCGAGCGGGGGGCGCCAGGTGTTGTCCATCGTGACGAGCAGCGTCGTCTCGGCCATCCCGTACGCGGGCCGGAACGCCGACCGGGAGAACCCGAACGGCTCCACGAGCCGCGCGAACACCTCGAGCGCGTGCGGGTCGATCGGCTCCGCGCCGATCAGCGCCATCTTCCAGCCGGACAGGTCGAGCCCCTCCAACTGCTCCGGCTTGACCCGCCGCGCGCAGTACGCGTACGCGAACGGCGGCGCCGCCGTGTGGGCGGCCTCCGCGAAGCAGCGGATCCACCGCGCGGGGTCGCGGATGAAGTGGTCGGGCCGCATCAGCCGCAGCATCCCCTGCCGCGCGATCGGCGTCAGGAACGTCCCGATGAGCCCCATGTCGTGGTACAGCGGCAGCCAGGACGCGACGACGTCGTCGTCCTCGAACCCGGCCGTCCGCGCGATCAGGTCGCTGTTGGCCTCCAGGTTCTCCCAGGTGACCATCACGCCGCGCGGCGAGCCGCTCGACCCGGACGTGAACTGCAGCAGCGCCAGTTCCCCGGCGGGCTGCACCGCGACGTCGTCGCCCTGGCGGGGCCGCCACGGCGTCCCGTCGATCCCGGCCTGCGCCATCGCCCGGCCCGCGTAGTCCGCGAGGTCGTCGGACGCCACCACCAGCACCGGGCGCGCCTGCCGCAGGATCGCCGCCACGTGCGCCACGTAGTCGTCGCCGTCCTGGAACAGCGGCGGGGTGATCAGGCACACGGTCGCCCCGGCGGCCCACACCCCGAAGTACGTCTCGACGCAGGTGAAGTCGGTCGGCAGGATCACGCACACCACGTCGCCGGGCCGGACGCCCTCGTCGATCAGCGCCCCGGCGGTGCGCCGCGCGGCGGTCGCCAGCGCGCCGTAGTCACGGAAGTCCCACCCGCCGTCGTCGGTCGCCAGGTGAACGCCGCGTCCGGGGTTCGGCTTGTCCAGCCAGTCGCGCAGCGCAGATGCCATCATGTCCCTTTCGACATACCAGATCGGTCACCCACGTGACTCGTGGGTAACTTCACCAGCGCCCGGCAGTCCGCGTCAACCGGCCGGAATCACCAAAAAGACCGCCCGGTCATTTCGCGGCGGCGACCTTCCGCGCCCGCAGCAGCGCGACCCCGCGCCACCCGAGCATCGTCACCCCGAGGAACACCAGCGACACGATCACGAAGGCGAGCGCCGTCCCCTGCCCGGACACGACCCGGAGCAGCATCCCGACGGCGACCGTCGACGCCCACACGACCGCCCCGGCGGGCACGATCGCCTCGGGCCGACGCCACACGCGCCCGATCGCCCACCCGGCCGCGCCGCCGGCGAGGAACGGCCAGAGCGTCGTGGCGAACCCGATCGGCCCGCCGGACCCGTCATGCTCGGCCCGCCCGATCACCACGAACGCCAGCACGCAGACGACGTCCGCGAGACCGGCCAGAACACTCCGCTGCATGCGTTCACGCTATCCGCACGCGCACGCCCGCTCGACCGGGCGGCCGACTCCGGGGCCGGACCGGTCGCGCAGAGCCCCCGCGAGTGATCGCCGAGAGCGGAAAGCCCAGGACCCGTCCGGCCAACCCAACTGATTTCGCCGCTATTCACACGCCATACACCAGATGTCCATTCCGCACCGTTTCTGTTGATCAATCGTGATCTTGATCGGCACGGAGAGGCAGGACATGGCCAACAGACCCCCCATGGCGGCCGCCCGGCGGCTCGCCGACCGGCTCTGGCGCGTGGTCGTGGTGGCGCTCGCCGCCGCCACGGCGTTCGCCCTCACCCCGGGAGCGGCGCAGGCGACCCCGTTCCCCGAGACGTGGCTGGCCGACAGCCGCACCCACGCCTACTGCTTCATCGAGTCGTCCGGGAGCAATCCCTGGTGGCATTCGCAGAAGGAGGCCGTCGAGTACGCGATGGTCGAGCAGCTCGAAAAGCCGACCGACATGGTCGCCAAGCGGGAGTCCTGCGCCTCGGGCACCGACGTCTGGTGGTGGAAGCGGGACCTGGGGCCGGGTGTTCGCGGCGAGGCCCAGTGCATGACCTGGGTCTCGGGCAACCGGTGCGACAGCGCCGACATCCGCCTCGACTTCGCGGAGCTCGACAAGGGCGGCAACGACTGGCACGACCGGCGCAAGACCGCCGTCCACGAGCTCGGCCACACGGTCGGTCTCGGGCACCACTCTCCCGGCGCCCACGACTGCGCGATGATGAGCGGTGAGGTGCCCAACACCGACGTCACGTGGCGCAGGTTCCATCCGCACGACCGGTACCACATCAACCAGACGTACTGACGCCGCGTCGCCACGATGGGAGACCTCGAATGAGAAGGAAGTTCGCACTGAAGACGCTGCTGGCGGCGACGGCGCTCGCGGTGACGGCCGCGGGCTGCTCCGCCGCCACCGCCGACGCGAACGGCGGGTCGGCCCGCGGTCTCGCGGGCGCCGCGGGGCAGGGCAGGCACGTCGACTACACCCCGCTGTCCTCGCCGGCGGACGCCGTCGGGAAGGCCGACCTGATCGTGTCGGGCACCCTCGTCGACGTCACGGACGGGATCCGGCTCGTGCAGGGCGACCGGGCGCGCGACGAGCGGGAAGAGGGCGCGTACGCGACCTTCGTGATCGACGTCGACAGGGTGCTCGACGGCGATGCGCGGCAGGTGACCGGCGGCCGCGTCTACGTCTCGATGCGCAAGAACCGTTCGGTCACGCCGAACCGGCTGGCCGAGCTGAACCCGAAGGCCGAGATCGTGGCGGTGCTGGACGACATCACCGGCTGGCGGCCCGATCCGGTGACGGCGGTGCGGCGCCCGTCCGCGATTCCCGCCGCGGCGCCTCTCTACGCGCCGTACACGGACGGGATCTGGCTGCAGGGTGAGCGGGACGACGAGATGTTCGGCATCACGGTGGAGCACTCGGACCTCCCGCCCTCCTGGGGCAGCGTCCGCGACGTGGAGCAGTTCAAGAACAAGATCGAAGCGGCGACCCCGAGAAACTGACCCGAAAAGCCACCCCCGCCCGCCCGCCCCAAAAGGGGCGGGCGGGGGATGGCGGAGGCACGGGGGTTCGGGGGGTCGCCCCCCCGGTAAAAAGCGAAGAATCCCCTGGAAGGTGCGCGAAGCGCACCGACCAGGGGATTCCCGATTCGTAGCGGGGGCAGGATTTGAACCTGCGACCTCTGGGTTATGAGCCCAGCGAGCTACCGAACTGCTCCACCCCGCGTCGCGTTGATGTCTTAACTGTATGGGGCGGCGGGGGGTTGCGCAAATTGATTAGGGACGCGGCGTTGCGGGGGCGTGAACGGGGGCCTGCAGGGCGGCGGTGAGCATGGCGGTGAGGTCGGTGACGAAGGCGTCGTGGCCGAGGAGGGAGCCTTCGTCGCCGCGGACGGCCCGGTCGGCGAGGGCGGTGGTGAGGAAGCCGATGACGCCGGCGATGCGTTCGAGGGCGACGGGTTCGGGGAGGGCGGTGCGGCAGGCGGTTTCGAGGAGGGTGAGCTGGCGGGCGAGGTTGGTTCCGTGGAGGAGGGCGGGGAGGTCGTGGTCGCGGACGCCGGCGCGGCCGGCGAGCTGGGCGATGATGCGCAGGAAGTCGCGGCCGTGGTCGGTGCGGAGTTCGGCGGCGGTGGGTTCGACGATGGCGGCGACGATGCGGGGGAGGTCGGCGGGGTCGAGGTCGGTGGCGCGGGCGGGGTCCATGCGGTGGACGCCGGCGCGCAGGATCGCTTCGAGGAGTCCGGCGCGGGAGCCGAAGTGGTAGGTGATCGCGGAGTCGTTGCCTTGGCCGGCGAGGGCGACGATGTCGCGGGTGCGGGCGGCGTCGATGCCGTCGGCGGCGAAGCGGCGGGCGCCGGCGCGCAGCAGGCGGTCGCGGGTGGCCCTTGCGTCTCTCGGCACGCGGATGATACTAACAGGGGGCGTTAATAACGGCGGTCGTTACAACTCTGGGAGGCCGCGATGGCGGACGTCTACGACCCGTTCGATGCGGCGTTCCAGGCCGACCCCTATCCGGCGTACCGGCGGCTGCGCGACGACGAGCCCGTCCACCGGCACGACGATCCCCCGTTCTGGACGCTCTCGCGGTTCGCCGACGTGTGGGCGGCGACGCGGGACCCGGCGACGTTCTCGTCCGCGCAGGGCCTCACGTTCCACCCGGACGAGATCGGCGCGCTCGGCCTGGCGCCGACGCTCGTGATGCTCGACCCGCCGCGGCACACGGCGCTGCGGCGGCTGGTGGGGCACGGGTTCACGCCGCGGCGGACGGCCGCGCTGGAGGGGACGCTCCGGGAGTTCGTCCGGGCGCGCATCGCGGACATGGAACGCACGGCCGCCGACGGCGGGACCCCGGACCTGCACCGCGACTTCTCCTCGCCGCTCCCCGCGTTCGCGCTCGCGCACCTGCTGGGCGTCCCGGAGGCGGACCGGGCCCGGTTCGGCCCGTGGGTGCGGGCGTTGACGACGCTGCAGGACGACGGGTTCGCGCCGGCGTCGATGGCCGGGGACGCGGTGGACGCGGTCGCGGAGATGTTCGCGTACTTCGGCGACGTGATCGCGGCCCGCCGCGCGGAGCCGTCCGACGACCTGATCGGCGCGCTGACGGCCGCCGAGGTGGACGGCGGGCGGCTGACGGACTGGGACGTCCTGGGCTTCTGCTTCGTGATGGTCGCGGGCGGCACCGACACGACCGCGAACCTGATCTCGCACGGGGTGGCGCTGCTGGACGGCGACCACGCGCAGCGGGAGCGGCTCGCGGCGGACCCGTCGCTGATCCCGGGCGCGCTGCTGGAGTTCCTGCGCCTCGAGGGCTCCGTGCAGGCCCTCGGCCGGACGACGACGCGGCCCGTGACGCTGCACGGCACGGAGATCCCGGAGGGCGCGAAGGTGATGATGCTGTTCGGGTCGGCGAACCGGGACGAGCGGGAGTTCGGGCCGTCCGCGGACCGGCTCGACGTCACCCGGACGATCCACCGCCACCTGGGCTTCTCCAGCGGCGCCCACTTCTGCATCGGCTCGCACCTGGCGAAACTGCAGGCCCGCGTGGCGCTGGAGGAGCTGCTCGGGGCGCACCCCCGCGTCGGCGTGGACCTGGACAACGCGGAACGGATCATGTCGCCGTTCACCCGCGGCTGGGTGTCGCTGCCGGCGACGGGCATCGGGTGACCGGCGCCGGTCAGCCCACGGGCTCCTGGTACTGGCAGCTCACGTTGGCGAACTGCCCTTCGGAGGAGCGCCGCTGCACCACTTCGCCGTCGACGCTGATGCTGCAGCGGATCGTCCCGGACCGCACGCCGGTGTTGCCGCCGACGCCGAGGATGACGAAGTCCTCGACCTCGTACGTCCCGCGCCACGGCAGCTTCACGGTCCGGGTCGACGCGCCGCCGTCCGGGTGGAAGACCTGCACCTGGGCCTTCGGCAGGGTTCCCGACAACGTGTAGACGATCTTGCGCATGGCCGGCCCGGCCGGGGACGCCGCGGTGGACGGGGGCGTCGTGGACGGCGGCGTGGACGGCGGCGTGGACGGAGACGCCGCGTCCGGGGTCGTGGCCGTGGGCCGGGCGCCCGCGGCGTCCGCCCGCCGGTCGGGTGCGCCGTCCGCGACGACGAAGGCGGTGACGCCGAGCAGGACGGCCGCGACCGCCGACACCGCGCACACCGCGACGATCGCCCGCGCGGACGGCCCGCCCGCGGGCG